>NZ_JAHLEM010000170.1 GCF_018883605.1 Streptomyces niphimycinicus
GGCCCGCGGCGGACCCGGTGTCCGCCGCGGGCCAGGGGTGAGGGAGGACGGCGCGGGTGATCCATGTCCTGCTGGTGGACGACGACGCGATCGTACGGGCCGGGCTGCGCCTGATGCTGGGCGGCGCCCCGGACATCGAGGTCGTCGCGGAGGCCGCCGACGGGGCGGAGGTGCCGGCCCTGGTCGCCGCACACCGGCCCGATGTGGTGCTGATGGACATCCGGATGCCGGGTGTGGACGGGCTGACCGCCACCACCGAGCTCCGGGCCCGGCCCGGCGCCCCGGAGGTGCTGGTGCTGACCACCTTCCACACCGACGCGCATGTGCTGCGGGCGCTGCGCGGCGGGGCGGCCGGGTTCCTCCTCAAGGACACCCCGCCACGGGACATCGTCACGGCCATCCGGACGGTGGCCGCCGGGGATCCGGTGCTCTCCCCCGCCGTCACCCGCCGCCTCATCGAGCAGGTGGCGGGCGGCGGGCAGGAGGACCGGGCCACCGCCGCCCGGGCCCGGCTGGCGCTGCTGGGCGAGCGGGAGCGGGAGGTGGCCCGGGCGGTCGGGGGTGGCCGCTCCAACGCGGAGATCGCCCGGGAGCTGCATCTGGCGCTGCCGACGGTGAAGGCCCATGTGTCGCGCATCCTGACCCGGCTGGACCTCAACAACCGCGTCCAGATCGCCCTGCTGGTCCACGACGCGGGCGAGTCGGACAGCGACTGACCGACGCCTCCGGGGAGTTCGCGGTGGTGCGCGCGGTTCCAGTGACACCTGACTTAAATCAGTCGGTCCGGCCCTGGCCATCGAGATCCAGGACTGACGACCGCGCCCGGGCATCCGTGATGTCGCCGGCGGAGGCGGGCTCATCCGCCTCCGCCGACCCATGCGGAAGAACACCTACGGTGAGCGCGGCACGGATCGCCGCGTGGAAAGGAACACGTGAGCAGCACCGGACTCGAGGGCCATGGCGTCATCGTCACCGGGGCGGGATCGGGAATCGGCCGGGCCACCGCCCTGGCCCTCGCCCGGGAGGGGGCGCGGGTACTGGTCGCGGATCTCGACCGGGACGGCGCCGAACAGGTCGTCGCCGCCATAGGAACGCAAGGGGGCACGGGCCGGGCCGTCGTCGGCGACCTGGGCGAACAGCGGGTGGTGGACGAGGTCGTCGCCACGGCCGTGCAGGAGTTCGGCGGCCTGGACGTCCTGGCAGTCATCGGAGCCCATGCCGCGACCGCCGGCAGGATCGCCACGGCCGAGGAGCAGGCCGCCGCCATCCTCTTCCTCGCCTCCGAGGCCGCGAGCAATGTCAACGGTGTCATCCTGCCCGTCGACAACGGCTGGTCGGCCGTCTGACGCGGGGCCGAACCGATCACGCGGTCATTCGCCGCGCCAGATGTTGTCGAAGGCCGCTTCCTCGATGGCCCGCCGCTGCCGTTCGGCCTCCAGCTCCATCACGGCGTCGTTGACGGCGGCGAGCACGGTCACGGCCGCGTCGCCGGCCGCGCCCGCGGCGTCTGTGGCGGGCTGCTCGCGGACCCCGATGGCCGCCGCGAGGGAGGCGAGGACGGGCTCGTCGGAGGCCCAGCGGTCCATCGCGTGGCGGCGGGCGGCCGAGTCCACCGGCACCGCCTCACCGGCGCGGAGCGGCAGCCAGCCGTGGCGTCGCCGGGTGATCTGTCCCGCGGACTCCAGGGCGTCCAGATAGGCCGGGGACAGACCGCGGCCTCTGCGCCACAGCCAGTCGCCCACCGGCTCATACGGCGGCCGGCCGACGAACGACGACGCGGCCTCGTCCAGCAGGCGGTCCCCGGTCGGCGGGCACAGACCCGGCACGATGCGGTCGTCCTCGATGCCGAGCGCTTCGGCGTCCAGGAGGTCGATCAGCTCGGCTCCCGCGAGCGCGAGCGACAGATCGCCCCGCTCCAGGGGGCGCATGGGCGCCACGTCCAGGGTGACGATCAACAGGTCCCGCGGTGTGGTCATGAAACGCTCCGCTCGCCGTCCCTCAGCCACGATACGTCGCGAGCGCGGGGCTGTCCGCCGAGGTGTCCCGCGGTGTCCGCCCTGTCACCGGCCGCTCAGGAGCCGGTCGCACCCCAGGTGTGGGCCAGCGCGGCGGCCTCGCCACGCGAGGTGACCCCCAGTTTCTCCAGGATGTTCGCCACGTGGAACTTCACCGTCGACTCGCTGATGTGCAGCTCCTGGGCGATCTGCCGGTTGCGCCGCCCGCGGGCCAACTGTTCCAGCACCTCCAGCTCGCGCGCCCCCAGTACGTACAGCGGATCCTTGCGGGCCGGCTGCGGCGGGCCCAGCGGCACGGTGGCCGTCACCATGGTGCCCCACTCGGGGACCGCGTCCACGTCCAGCCGCCCGCCCAGCGCGGACAGCCGCTCGCCGACCCGGCGGGCGTCCAGCGCGGTCCGCCGCAGCACGCCGGG
>NZ_JAHLEM010000171.1 GCF_018883605.1 Streptomyces niphimycinicus
GGGCCGTCGCTCTGCCCGTCGTCCACCTGCGTCACGATCGGCACATCCCGGTGGACGAGGTCCCACCAGGCCGCGTCCGTCGTCACGGGAACGCAGGTGGCCCGCTGTTCCCAGATGTCGCCGGGGATGAAGTGGTGGCGTGGCACGGCGTCGAAGGCCGGGCGCCATGCGTCCGGCAGTTCGCCGGACGCGGCGAGGGCTTCCAGCAGCGCCGCGTGACGTGGTCGCCAGTCCTCGGTCATGGGCCCTCACTTCTCCCTCGGGGGCGGTGTGCCGTCCGGTGGGGGCGGTGGCGGGGGCGTCCACGGCTTGATCGGGGCGGGATCACCCTTGTGCTTGTTCTCGACAGTCATGGTTCTGCCTCCTGGGTGCGGGCGCCTGGGCGTCGGTCCGTGTGAAGTCCCGCCCCGGCCGGGGCGGGGGCCTTTCTGTGCGGGTCGGCGGTGGCTCACATGGTTTCCGCCGACCGGGCCTGTCGCGTGGCCGTCTCGTAGGCGCGGAGCAGTCGTTCGCCGGTTGCGCATTGGGCGCCGGGTGTGCGGCAGGCGGGGCAGCCTGCGGCGTGTTCGATGGCGGCGCGCCAGGCTTGGTCGGAGAACGGGTCGGGGGTCTGCTCGGGGGTGTGCTCGGGGGCTGTCATCGGGTTCTGCCCCGGTCGAGGGCGCGGCGCATGGCGGCGGCCTGGGTTACCGCGTCGTGCGGGTAGTCGCGGGCGTGGGTGGGGCAGGCGTAGATGGTGGCGCCGGCGACGCTGCCGGTGTGCGCCATCGTTACGGGGACCGGTTCGTCGGTGGGCAACTGGCAGCGGTAGCAGAGCTGGCGGCCTTCCGGGACGGGGCCGAGTACGTCGTCGATGGCCCGGCGCAGGGCGGGGGCCAGGTGGTCGGGGTCGGTGAGGTAGCGGTCGGGGCCGAGTGGGATCCGCCAGTACGTTTGGTGCTCGGGCCCCCATGTGGCTGGCGGTACGCCGAGGAGGGTGCTTTCGTCGGCGAGTTCGGTGAGTACGCGGATCTGGCGCATGTACCAGCTCCGGGCGGCGCCGGTGCCGATGAGCCAGTAGGTCTTGCCGTAGGTGCCGTCCTGGATGACGGCGCCGGAGTCCCGCCCGAGCAGCTCAAGTGCGCGGTCCGCGACGGCGATGGGCGCGGAGACGGCGTCCCACCATCTGCCCACCGGTAACGGCTCGATGTCCTCGGTGTTCGGCGGTGTCCACGGCAGGTTTCTGGTCGTCGTCATAGTCGGCTCCGTGCACGGTCTGTGTTCTGACCGTCACATGCTGCCTACGCAGCAAGGCCCTGGTGTCCACAGACTGTGAACGCCAGGGTCCTTGACTTAGGGTGATTGACCCGCTACACACCGCACCACAGGGAGAACTCGCGCAACGGATCGGGCACCCGCGTCCGCGCCCTGCGCAACGCCGCCGCCGTCTCGTGCACCTGCGGGTGATGCCGCGTCATCTGCGGCGCCGTCTCCCGTGCTTTGAGCAGGGACTCGAACGCCTCGTCATGGCGGGCGGTCCACGCCTGGGCCCTCGCCAGATCGATGTAGAAGTGCCCGGCCCGGCCCGGTGGATAGTCCTGCGGGATCTCCACCTTGGCCGCACGCTTCAGCGCCAGCCCGTGCTTGTCCTGGTCCGCCGCTGCGGCAACTGCGTGCAGTTCCACGTTCGTCGGCCCGAATGTCAGCTCGTAGACGCGCGTCTCGCCCGTCTCTTGTGCCATCCCGCGCGCTTCCTCCAGCCACGCGTCGGAACCGTCCTTGTCTCCCTGGCGGGAGGCGAGGATGGAGCCCTTCAAGTGCAGCGCCCCGCGTACCGCCAGGGTCTCCGAGGAGCCGTCGTCGTCCAGTTCCTTGAGGGCCTGGTTGACCAGACGGAGCCCGGTATCGACTCCCGGGCGCCCACCCTCGACGCTGGTCTGCGCACGCATCCATCGTTCGACCGCCGCCTGCCGTGGGTCACCTGACTGGGCCGCGGCCTGTGCCATACGTGACAGTGCCAGGCGGGCAAGGTGCATCTCTCCGACCCGGTACGCCACACGCCACACGCCGCGTGCCGCCTCGGCCTGGAGGCCGTACAACTCCTCGCGCGCATGACCGAGGTCGTCCTGGACGTGGATGGCGTGAAGGATCTCGGCGATGAGGGAGGGCAGTTTCTCGGCGAGCCCGCCCAAGTTGGCTGCGGCGCGCATCTGGATCGTGCGCGCCACGTCGGCGCGCAGGTCGGCGAGCGGGCGTGGCGGGGGTGCGGCCGGGTCGGGGTCGAGGTCCCAGTTGTCGAGGGCCCCGCCGAGAGGCTCGATCATGCGGTCGATGCGGTCCTGCTGAAGCTGCTGGCGGTAGGGCTGGCCGCGCAGGTTGGACACGCCCACGTCGAGGGCGCGGGCCACAGCCGCCACGATCTCCTCACTGGCGTTCCGGTCTCCCTTCTCGATCATCGAGAGCATGGACGCGGAGACGTGCGAGCGTTGCCCTAGCTGTCGTAGTGAGTAGCCACGGACGGCGCGCAGTTCGGCGATGCGCTGCCCGATTCCGCCGGTATGTTCGTCGTTGCCGTATGGCATGCTGAACTCCGTTCTGACTCCGACACTCAGAACGGTACCCGCGCCCCGCTCCGCCGGTGCGGCTGAGCGGCCCCCATTTCGGTGAGGGGCGTCGCGCCTCCTTGACGCGGCGGTAGTCCCCTCCAGGCCGTAGGTCAGAGGGGTGCGGCTCGTCAGATGCGTCTCCGCTCGGACCGACACGGGTGCCTGTCGCCTTTCACCAGCGTCTCCGTCATGGTCGGCTCCGTGCACGGTCTGTGATGGCGATTGTCCGTGCTACAGGCCGATCCAGGCGGCGAACTCGGCAAGCTCGCTGCCGCGCGACCGCTCACGTGACCGCAGGGCATTGACCGCCTCACGGGTCGTGGGGTGGTACCGCGTCTGCTGCGGCGCCGTCCGGCGCGCCTTCTGTAGGCAGTCGAGTGCCTGCGCCGAATCCCCGGTCCATACGTTGGCCCTGCTCAGGTCCAGCCAGTGATGCCCCGCCCGGGACCGGTCCCAGCGCTTGGGGAACCGTACGTCATCCGCCAGTTGGACCGCCTGGTCGTACTCCTCCAGGTCGCAGGCGATCGCGATGGCGTGGACGCCGACGTTCGTCGGACCCCAGCCCACGCCGTAGGCCGAGGTCTCGCCGGTCCGCTCCGCCAGTTCACGGGCCTCGGATACGCGTGCCTCGACCTGGTCGGGGTCCTTCATGCGGCCAGCGATCACGGCCGCCCGGAGTTGAAGGACGCCGGCCATCGCGGCGAGGCCCTCCGCACTCCGTGACGCTTGACCTTCCAGGTCCCCGAGGGTGCTGTCCACGATGCGCATCCCCAGGTCGTACCGGCTGGAGGAGAGGGTGGTCTGGGCGCGCAGATAGCCGTACATGGCGGCGAGGCCCGGTTCGTCGGCGCGTGGCGCCGCCCAGTCCAGCCGTTGCAGGGCAACGGTGGCCAGGTCGACGTAGCCGAAGGACCAGGCCAGCGTGAAGACGCACCGGAACGCCCACGCCAGGCATTCATGGGCCTGCCGCTGTTCCTCGCCGCTGGTGGTGTGTATGGCCTGCACGCATTCGTCGATGAGCGCTGGGAGTTCGACAGCCATGGGCAGGTACTCGGCCTGCCGCCGCTGCACCAGGACCTTCTCCATGTCGGCGCGGATAAGCGCGACGGGGCGGGCCGGAACCTGCCAGTCGAGGGGGATGTCCCAGTTCTCCATGCTGACCCGGATGGGCTGTATGACCTCGTCGAGCCGCTCGCGCCGAAGCTCCTGCGTATACGGCTGGCCGAGGAGGTCCGAGGTGGTCACGCTGAGCGCGCGTGCGCAGGCCGCGATGAGGGACGGCGAGGCGGGCCGCTGGCCGCACTCGACCTTCGACAGCAGGGACTTCGAGACGTTGGCGCGCATGGCCAGACCTTGCTGGGTCAGGTCGCGTTCGCGGCGGGTGCGAGCGATGCGTGCGCCGGTGTGTTCCTCGATGCTCTGCGGCATGCTGAACTCCGTTCTGGCCTCGACACTCAGAACGGTACCCGCGCCCCGCGCCACACGTACGGCTGATCGGACCCCGTTTCGGTGAGGGCCGTCGTGCCTCCTTGACACGACGAAAGCCTCCCCGGGTCGTCGGGGCGTCGCCGTCGCCGAGGCTGACGCGCTCGAAGCCGTAGCGGACCGGCAGGGCGCATGGATGTGCGGCCGCGCCTACGCGTCAGGGCCGGTATCGGGGTCCGGGCGGCCCGCCCGGCTTGCACCTGACGTTGACGTCAGGTTTTAGCGTGATGGGCGTCGGCGCCCGCCGAGAATTCACCCACTGATTTCACGCACGGCCGGTTCAGGCCGTGTGGAAGGGCAGAACGTCATGCGCGCAGTCCGTTATCACGAGTACGGCGGTGTGGAGACCCTTGTGGTCGAGCAGGTGCCGGACCCGCATCCCGGGCCCGGCGAGATCCGCGTCCGTGTCGCGGCGGCGGCCGTCAATCCCATTGACTGGAAGGTGCGTTCCGGTGCGGCGCGCGAGATGCTCCCCGTGGACCTGCCCGCGACTCCCGGGCGCGATGCCGTCGGCGTGGTCGACGAGATCGGTGCGGGCGTGGAGGGGGTGAGCATCGGCGACCGGGTGTTCGGGCTGGGTGGCGTCACCGGCGCGACAGCGGAGCTGGCCGTGTTCTCGGCCTGGGCCCCCGCGCCCACCGCATGGACCGACGAGGAGGCCGCCGGTGCCGGGCTGGCATCGGTGACCGCGATGGGCGGGCTGAAGGCGCTCGGTCCGCTGCGGGGGCGCACCCTTCTCATCGAGGGGGCGGCCGGAGGCGTGGGCAGTGCCGCGGTCGAGATCGCGGTGGCTCAGGGGGCCACCGTGATCGGGACGGCCGGGGAGCGCAACCACGAGTTCCTCACCTCTCTCGGGGCCGTTCCGACCACCTACGGCACCGGCCTCGCGGAGCGCGTCGCCGCCCTGGCTCCGGACGGTGTCGACATCGCGCTCGACACCGCGGCCTCCGGGTCCCTGGCCGATCTCGTCGCGATCGTGGGCGACCCCGCTCGTGTGGCGACGGTCGCCGACCACGCCAACGCGCATCGACTGGGCGTGCATCTGGCCAACGCGGAGAACGACTCCACGCTCCTCGCCGAAGCGGGCGAACTCGGTCGGCAAGGCCGCTACACACCGCGCATCGAGCGGACCTACCCGCTCGACCGGATCGCGGAAGCGCACGCATACGCCGAGCGCGGGCACACCCGGGGGAAGATCGTGGTCCGCATCTGAGCCCGCCCCACCGATCGGGGCTTCCCCTCACCGGTCCCGATGTGCTCGTATGCGGCCCGCTACAGAACTGCTACAAGGTTGCGCGGACGCTGATGCGCGGTGGGGCAGGCGCCGATACGTCCCTTGGACACACTCGGCGCCCAGCACTGGTGTCCCCGCTCCGGGTGGAATCCCCCGGGGGTGGGCGTCCCATCGTTCTGACCGAAAGAGCACATATGCGTTTGCGCCGAATAACGGCTGTGGCCGCCAGTATGGCCGCGGGGTGCGCCCTGGGTGGCGGGCTTGCGGCTGGGCCGTCGGCTGCGGCAGCGGCCTCGGAGGGCCATCCTGTTCCGGGCGGGTTCGCCGAGCAGAAGATCCCTGACGCGTTCCCGACCGCGAAGGTGGGCGCGGAGCTGCCCGATGATCAAGCGGTCAGTCTGCGTGTGTATCTGGCGGGCCGGGACCCCAAGGGCCTTGCCACGCTGGCCGGCCAGGTCTCCGATCCCAAGGACGCGGCCCATCACGGCAAGTATCTGAGCGCCACCGAGGCGGCCAACCGGTTCGGGCCCAGCGATCAGCAGGTCAAAGCCGTCACCGACTGGCTCAAGAATGCGGGGCTGACGCCCAAGACGGCCACGGCGCACTACGTTCCGGTGACCGGCCCGGCCCAGAAGGTGGAGCAGGCTCTGGGCACCACGCTGAAGGACGTCACGATCGGTGACCCGGCGGCGCATGTGCCGACGGCGGTCACCCCGATGACGGTCCCGGCCGAGGTGTCCTCCTCGGTGCTGGCCATCTTCGGCCTGGCCCCGTCGGCGTGGCAGACCGGCGCCGCAGGAGTCCACGCCTCAAGCCCCGTCCGTGCGCCCGCATCCCCCGCGCCGGGCAAAGGCAAGGGGAAGGGCAAGGTGAAAGATGAGCAGTGCTCGCAGTGGTTCGGGCAGAAGCTCAACCAGGACGTCAAGCCCTACGGCAAGCCGGTCCCGTGGGATCTGTGCCAGGGCTACAGCCCGCAGCAGATGCGCACCGCCTACGGCCTGAGCGACAAGGACACCGGCAAGGGCACCACCGTCGCCGTCGTCTTTAACGGGGTACGTCCGGACATGGCCGGGGACCTGAATGCCTGGATCAAGCATCACGGCATGTCCCCGCTCAAGGACGGCCAGTACAAGGAGTACCTGCCCACCCCCGCCCCGAAGCCCGATCCGGACAACGGCGAGCACCTCATGGATGTGGAGTCGGTGCACGCCATGGCCCCGGAGGCGAACCTCGCCTACGTCGCCACCTCCGGCAACACCCCGGGGGAGATGTTCGACGGCCTGGCCAAGGTCGTCGACCAACACCTGGCCGACGTCGTCTCCAACTCCTGGTGGCTGGGCACGGAGGAGCAGATGTCCGGGGACGTGACCGCCACCTACCAGGAACTCTTCCAGCTCGGCGCGGTCGAGGGCATCGGCTTCACCTTCGGCAGCGGCGACGCCGGTGACCTCTCCAGGGGAGCTATGGGTGAGAGCATCCCCCAGCGCAGGGCGGTGGAATATCCGGCTTCTGATCCGTGGGTGACAGCGGTAGGCGGCACCAGCCTCGTCCTGGACAAGAACGGCACCTACCAGCATGAGACCGGCTGGGGCTCGGCCTTCGACTCCTACGATACCCAGACCAAGAAGTGGGAGGTTCCCCTGCCCGGGAACCTCGGTATGGGTTCCGGCGGTGGCGTCAGCACACTGTTCTCCCCGCCCGCCTACCAGCACGGCACCACACCCCCCGGGCCTGCCCACCGTCAGATCCCCGACATCGCCGCCGATGCGGACGGCCACACTGGCCTGGCCATCGGCTACCTCAATCCCGGCGGCAGCTACGAGGAATACAGGGGCGCCGGTACCAGCCAGTCAGCCCCGCTGATCGCCGGCCTGATGGCCGTCCACCAGCAACGCCACGGCACGCCCCTCGGCTTCGCCAACCCCACCCTCTACGCCAAGCCCCACACCGCCTACCACGATGTCACCGACACCCCTGACGGCCCCGACAACCCCACCGCCGTCCTGGTGCCGGACAGCCAGCCGGGCTCGGTCGGGCTCTTCACCTTCGGACACGATCTCGGCCTGAACGCCACCCCCGGCTACGACCACGTCACCGGCCTCGGCAGCCCCACCCCCACCTTCCTCCAATAACCACCGCGACCTCACGCGTCATCGCGACCCGCGGGAACTCAAAGGGGGCGGCACCTTGTGCGGAGGTGCCGCCCCCTCTCACTCCCCCCACGGGAGCTGTTGCCGCGCGCATCGGCTACGTGCGGCAACACAAGTGCCCAGTCGCCGTAACGTACTCGTCACCCCCCACGGGAACGAGCAAACTGGCTCTGAGCACCGCCTGTTGAATTCTGGACGGCCCCTGGAAGTTTTTACCGGCGGCCCCCGGTTTTCCTGGGGAACAGCTTTCCTCTTCCGGCCTCCGCGGCGCTCCCCGTTTCACATCTGGCCAAAAGGGCGTGGTGACTGACCGTGCCAGCGTGCATACTCATCGGTGATCGGGGGAGGTCGCAATGTCACGTGTGGGGGTCTGGTGCTCCGTGTTCATTTCAGTGAACTCGATCTGGCCCGGCTGCGGATGGCGGTCCGACCGGACGCGCTCTGGGAAACCGTTTTAAGTTTCCATAGGCTGCGGGAGAACCGGGCGGAGTCCGTATACGGAAAATGGCGTTCGGAGGCGCGAAATCGACTCAACGGCGAAGCGCGGCTGCTCGCGCCGCTCATTCCCTCGCGCGGCTATTTCCCGGACTTCCTGACCCCCGCCGAAGGGGTAATCGGTTGCGACGCGGCGATGTCCGCGCTGCGCGCCACCCCGGGGGAGCGGCTGAACGCGGAGCTCGCCGGGCTTCCGGCGGCCCGGGCGCTTCCAGGGTGGATACGGGATCTGGGGGAGGGCGAACGAAAGCCGCTGGACCGGTTGATCGGCACGCTACGCGCTTACCATCAGGCGGCCGTCGCGCCGTACTGGCCGCATATACAGGCCCGGATCGAGGCCGACCGGGTGGCCCGAGGCCGGGCCCTGCTGGACGGGGGCGCCGATGGGCTGCTGGCCTCGCTGCCGCCGACGATGCGGTGGCGGGCGCCCGTGCTGGAGGTCGACTATCCGGTGGACCGCGATCTGCGGCTGCGCGGGCGGGGGTTGCTGCTCCTGCCGTCGTTCTTCTGCCGGGGGACGCCGGTGACCTTCCGGAATCCGGATCTGACACCCGTACTGGTCTACCCCGTCGAACACGCCCCGTGCGGGCTGCCACTGCGCCCCGGGCAGCGGCCCGCCCTCGCGTCGGGGGTCGGGCCCCGACCCGGGGCCGGGGCGGCATCCGCGTCCGGGGCCGGGTCCGCCCGGACGCTCGGCAAGCTGGTCGGGCAGACCCGCTCGGCGGTGCTGCTTGAGGTCAGCGGCGGCTGTACGACCAGTGAACTCGCCCGCCGGGTCGGCGTATCGCTGGCCTCGGCCAGTCAGCACGCCAGTGTGCTGCGCGAGGCGGGCCTGGTGCACACCCTGCGCCAGGGCAGCGCCGTTCTGCACACGCTGACCCCGCTGGGGGCGGCGCTGCTGCGCGGCGGGGCGCCCGGAGAGCGGGTCTTCGGCTCACCGGCGCAGCTTCCGCCGGTCACCGCGGGCGGGCGATGGCCGTCCGGGCGCGGATGAGGCGTTTCGGCCCGGTCCGCTACGGTTCGGGCAGCGCCCCGAAGGGGCGCGGGGCTGTGTCGATGTGCGGCTCCGCCGCGTGGGACCAGCCACGACGGCGCCGCAGTCGGCCGACGGCGCATCGCGACACTTCCAGCGGAGCGCTTAGTCGTCGATACCGCTGCGCTCGACGCCCGCGACGATATGCCGCTGGAGGACGAGAAAGACCACCAGCAGCGGCACGATCGACACCGCCGCCGCCACGAACAGCTCATGGATGTTGACGGTCTGGGCGGTGGTGAACGTCGACAGCGCCACCTGCACCGTCCACGCGTCCCGGTCCTGGCCGATGACCAGCGGCCACAGGAAGGAGTTCCAGGCGCCGATGAAGACGATCGTGCCGACCGCCGCGAACACCGGCCGGGAGTTCGGCACCACGACCCGCCAGTACGTACGCCAGTAGCCGAGACCGTCCACCCGCGCCGCGTCCTCCAGCTCCCTCGGAAAGCCCAGGAAGTACTGGCGGAAGATGAACGCCGCGACCGCGCTGAACAGCGTCGGCACCACCAGACCGCGCAGGGTGGACACCCAGCCGAGCGAGCTGACCAGCACAAAGCTGGGTACGAAGGTGACCGCCGCCGGGACCATCAAGGTGCCCAGGATCCAGTAGAAGACCACATTGGCGTAGGCGTACGGGATGCGGGCCAGGCCGTAACCGGCGAGCGAGGCCAGCAGCAGGGTGCCCACGGTGGTGAGGACCGCGATCAGCGAGGAGTTGAGCAGCGCGTGCGCCATCGGCACATTGGGGTCGTCGAACAACTCCCGGACGTTGGACCAGTGCAGCTCGCTCGGGAAGAACCGCCACTGCGGTGAGGTGATGTCCGCCTCGCTCGACAGACCGTTGCGCACCAGCAGATAGAAGGGGATCAGGAAGAGCAGGGCGAGCGCGAGCAGCAGCACCAGCCGCACGGCGCGCCCCACGCCGACGAGGGCGTCCCGGACATCGCGCGTGCTCTCACGGGTTTGCATCAGTCCTCCTTCCGGCCCAGGCCGAACCACCGCGCCTGCACCACCGTCACCACGGCGATGATCAGCGCCAGGATCACCGCGCCCGCACTGCCCAGACCCAGGTTCTGCCCCTGGCCCAGCGCCGTGTAGTAGAGGTAGACCAGCGGCGGACGGGCATAGGGCGGATAGCCGCGCGAGTCCGACAGCAGGTTGTAGAACTCGTCGAACGCCTGGAACGCGTTGATCACCAGCAGCAGCACCACCGCGACCGAGGTCGCCCGCAACTGCGGAAAGGTGATGTGCCGGAACACCTGCCACCCCGGCCGCGCCCCGTCCACGGCAGCCGCCTCGTAGAGCCGAGGGGGGATGCGCTGGAGCCCGGCCAGGAACAGCACCATGTAGAACCCGGCCTGTAGCCAGAGCCGTACGGTCACGATGACCAGCCAGTACCAGGGCGGGTCTGTGGTCGACAGCCAGGCGATCTGATCGGCGCCGAACCAGTCCAGCACGGTGTTGGCCAGCCCGAAGCGCACCCCGTTGAAGATCGACATCTTCCAGATCAGCGCCGCCACCACATACGAGCACGCCACCGGCAGGAAGAACACCGACCGGAAGAACGCCTGCGCCCAGCGCAGCCGGTTGACCATCAGCGCGAGCGCGAGCGAGAGCACATAGGTGGCCGGGACGATGAACGCCGTGAAGACCAGGAAGGTCACCAGGCTGCCGGTGAAGGCGTCGTCGCCCAGCATCGCCGTGTAGTTGTCGAAGCCGACGAAGTCCGTGGGCGAGACGGTGTTGTGGGCGTCGAAGAAGCTGAGATACACGCTCCAGGCCAGCGGGACATAGGTGAAGAGGGTCAGCCCCAGGACGAAGGGGCCGACGAATATCCAGAACCACAGATGGCGGTTCTGCGGGCCCAGCAGCCTGCGTGTCGGTGTGGTGGTGGTCAGCGGCCCCCGCATCAGTTCTTCTTCTGCACGCGCCGCAGTTCGGCCTCGGTCTTGCGGACCACCGACCGCAGCTCGCCGTCCGGGTCGGCGCCGCCCTTGATGATCCGGCTCAGCGCGTCCTGGTAGGCCGTCCTGCTCGCCGAGGTCCACAGCAGCGGCTCGGCATGGCCGTGGTCGGTGACATAGCGCACCGCCTCACCGGCCGCGCCCTGCCGCAGCTTGGCCGCCTTCGTGGCCAGCGAGATCCGGGCGGGGATGTGGAAGCCGTAGCGGAGCGCGAAGTCCTCCTGGTAGTTGGTCCGTTCCACCCACAGCCACTTCACATACGCCTTCGCCGCCGCCTTGTGCCGGGACCGCGCGCTGACCGCCGCCCCATAGGCGCCGACCGGCACCGCGGGCGCGCCCTGCGCCCCGTCCCGCGGGAACGGCAGCACCCCGAAGTCGTCCCCCAGCGCCTTCCTCACCTGCGGCAGCGCCCACAGCCCGGACCACTGCATGGCGGTGAGCCCCTGGGTGAACGCGGCCGGATCCGACCAGTCGGAGGGCGCCCCGAGCAGCAGCGACTTCTCGGCGTAGAGCTGACGCAGCTTGCCGAGGGTGCGGGCGGCGGCCGGGTCGTCGAAGCCGACCTTGCCGTCCTCGGTGACCAGCGTGAGCCCGGCGGCGTTGAGCGGGGTGCCGCCGAGGACGCCGGGGCCGCCGTCATTGCCCAGGAAGAGCCCCTTGACGTCCTTGGTGGTGAGCTTCTTCGCCGCGTCGATCAGCGCGTCGAGGGTGCGCGGCGGCTCCACTCCGGCGTTCTCCAGCATGCTCTTGCGGTAGTAGAGCAACTGGGTGTCGATGACCTGCGGAATGGCCCAAATCTTGCCCTGATACGTCTTCGGGGCGAGCACGGCCGGATTGAAGTCGTCCTTGGCCTCGCTGAGGAGATCGGTGAGGTCGACCACCTGACCGCCCTGGATCTGGTCCAGCGTCGGGCCGTTGACCTCGAAGACATCCGGGCCGGACTTCGTGAGCAGCGCGGCGGCGGTCTGCTGGTCGTAGGCGCCGGGCCGCCACTGCACCTGGACATCGGCCTGGTCGAACGCGTCGGCGTAGCGCCTGACGGCCTGTTCGGTGCCGGGCTCGCCGTACTGGTGGTACCACTGCTCCAGCACGGGCTGACCGGCGTGGTCATCGCCGTCCCGCCCGTTGTTCGACCCGCAGGCGGAGGCCAGCGCCCCCGTCAGGGCCAGCCCCCCGCCCGCACCCAGCAGCCTTCGGCGGCTCATGGACATTGGCGTGCGCCCCCTCGTCTCCCGGTCTCCGTTCCCGGTCTCCGTACGACCCAACGATCAACGATGGAGGCGGATTACGACAGAGGTATTGCGAAGGGATGTCACTTTTCGGTACGGGAATGTGACGCTGAGTCGACGTGGGCGTCGGTGTCGGTGTCGGCGTTGGCATCGATCTCGTCGAAGACGCGCTGGGCGGTGGCGAAGGCGGAGTTGGCCGCCGGAACACCGCAGTAGATCGCGGACTGGAGCAGCACCTCGCCGATCTCCTCCCGGGCCAGCCCGTTGGTGAGCGCGGCCCGGATGTGCATGGCCAGTTCGGCGTCATGGCCGTGGGCGATCAGCGCGGTGAGGGTGATACAGCTACGGGTCCGCCGGTCCAGAGCGTCGCCGGTCCAGATCTCGCCCCATGCGTAGCGGGTGATGAAGTCCTGGAAGCGGGCGGTGAACGGGGTCGTCCGGGCCACCGCGCGATCCACATGAGCGTCCCCGAGGACGGCCCGGCGCACCGCCATTCCGGCGGCGTGCCGGGAGGCGTCGTCGCCGGGTTGCGGTGGCGCCGTGCTGGTGAGGTGGGAGCGCGGTGGCGCCGTGCTGGTGAGGTGGGCGTGCAGTGGCGCTGTGCTGGTGAGGTGGGCGAGCAGCGCCGCCGTGACCGCCTCCGGGCGCTCGACCCCCGCCAGATGGGCCGCCCCGGCGATCTCCACCAGACTCGCGCCGGGCACCGCGTCCGCGATCTGGCGGGCGTGTGCGGGCGGGGTCGCGGGGTCGTCGCGACCGGCCACGACGAGGGTGGGCGCCGTGATCTTCGCCAGGTCGGCCGTCATGTCGTACGCGGCGAGGACATCGCAGCAGGC
Organism: Streptomyces niphimycinicus; assembly: GCF_018883605.1. Taxonomy (GTDB): domain Bacteria; phylum Actinomycetota; class Actinomycetes; order Streptomycetales; family Streptomycetaceae; genus Streptomyces; species Streptomyces niphimycinicus. The sequence goes on from NZ_JAHLEM010000171.1 coordinate 13,012, forward strand.
GGCGTAGCCCGCGCGGTCCGTGGCGCGCAGATCCTCGATCAGCGCGGCGCCGACGGGCGATTGGGCGAAGCGGTGCGAGAACCACGTGCCCGGACGGCTCGCCACCATCGCCTCCGTCCCCTCGGCCCGCACCAGTTCGGCCCGCTCCCGCCAGACCGCGGGGTCCCCGAAACGGGCCGAGGAGCAGACGACGGAGAGGCAGCTCACCCGGTCGGGGTGGTGGGCGGCGAGATACAGCCCGACCGCGCCCCCGATCGAGATGCCCGCGTACGCGAACCGCTCCCATCCCTGATCGTCGGCGAGGCGGAGGACGAGGGTGGCGAGTGCGTCGATGGTGGCCGAGCGGTCGGCCGAGCCGTCGGAGGGCAGCAGTGTGGCGGGGGAGCCGCCGTGGCCGGGCAGATCCCAGCGCAGGACGCGGTGTTCGCGGGCGAGCGCGGGAAGTTGCGGCTCCCAGACGGCGAGGGAGGTGCCGATGGAGGGGCCGAGGATGAGGGGTGGGGCGGTGGGGGGACCGGTGAGGTCGTGGTGCGGTCGGATGTCGGTCACGTGCTGCTCCGGTGGGTGGGTGGTGGGTGGGGGCGGGTGCGTGGTGGTTGCGGCGGATTGTTCTCCCCCACCCCGCCCCTTCCCGAAACCGGGGGCTCCGCCCCCAGCCCCCCGTTCCGGGGACTGCGCTTTGCTGCCTGAGTGCGGGCCGGTGGGTGGGTTGTGCCCACCCGGGCGCATATTCAGCCCCTCCGGCGATTGAGGAGCGGGGGTCCGGGGGCGGAGCCCCCGAAGTGGGGGGCTGGGGGCGCGGTCCCCGGTTTCGGGAAGGGGCGGGGTGGGGAACTTGCCGCCCGGGGACACTACGCATCGCGCCCCAGCGCACGATCGACCAGCGCCGGGGCCGAACCCACATACGTCCCCGGATCCATAAGCTCGCGCAACCGCTCCGCCGGCAACGCACCCCCCAGCGCCTCCGCCAGCCCCACACCCCCCTCCGCGACGCGCCGCGACGCCTCGGTCAGCAGTTCCTTCGCACGGGCGCGGCCGACCACCTCCCCCAGCTCGGCCGCGATCCGCTCGCTCACGATCAGACCGCCCGTCAGCCGCAGATGCTCGGCCATCCGGTCGGGAAACACGCGCAGACCGGACGTCAGCTCCACCGCGTCCCGGGCGGAGCCCCCCGCGAGCCGCAGCAGCTCCCGTAGCGGCTGCCACTCGGCGTGCCACGCCCCGCCCGGCCGTTCGTCCTCCGCGGCCAGCGCGCCCAGCAGGGTCGCGGCGAGCCCCGGGGCCTGACGGGCGGCGGCGGCCATCAGCGTGGCGCGCACCGGGTTCGACTTGTGCGGCATCGCGGACGATCCGCCACCCGCCCCCTCGGCCACCTCCCCGATCTCCGTCCGCGAGAGCACCAGCACATCCGCCGCCACCTTTCCCAGCGCCCCCACGGTGAAGGCGAGCGCGGAGCCCAGGTCGGCGACGGGGGTGCGCAGGGTGTGCCACGGGAGGTCGGGCTCGGCCAGCCCGGTCGCCTCGGCGAAGCGTGCCAGCAGCCCGACCCCCGCGACCCCCGCCCCGAACGCGGCCAACGTGCCTGCCGCACCGCCCAGTTGGGCGGGTGGCCGCAGTGCCGCGAGGCGGTCGCGGGCGTCCAGGACCAGCGCCCGCCAGCCCGCCGCCTTCAGCCCGAAGGTGGTGGGCACGGCGTGCTGGGTGAGGGTGCGGCCGGGCATCGGGGTATCGCGATACGCGGCGGCGAGCCGCGCCAGCTCCGCCGCCGTACGGTCCAGATCGGCCACGATCAGCGGCAGCGCACGCGCGGCCACCAGCATCGTGGCCGTGTCCACGATGTCCTGGCTGGTCGCGCCCCGGTGGACATACGGCGCGGCCTCGCCGTCCGTACGGGCCACCGCCGCCGTGAGATCGGCGACCAGCGGGATTACCGGGTTGCCCCCGGAGCGGGCGCGCAGCGCCAGATCGCGTACGTCGTAGAGCTCGACCCGGGCCGCGCCCGCCACCGCCTCCGCCGCCCCGGCCGGTGCCACCACCCGCGCCAGCGCGGCCTCCGCGTCCAGCATGGCCTGCACAAACGCGGTGTCGCCCGTGGCGGCCTCCACCGCCGACCCGGCCCGCACCGGGGACAGCAGCCCCACGTCGTGGCTGTCCGAAGGACGAGAGCTACCGGAACTCAAGGAAGACCGTCTCCCCTTCGCCCTGCAAACGGATGTCGAAGCGATACGTCCCCGGCGGGGACCCCGCCGTCGCCACCAGCGTCTCGCGGCGCGCCGGATCCAGCGAGGCGAGCAGCGGGTCGGCGGCGTTGGCCTCGGCGTTCCCGGGGAAGTACACGCGAGTGAAGAGGTGGTGCAGCAGCCCCCGGGCGAAGACGCACACGCTGATGTACGGGGCGGCGGGCGCGGCCGGACCGCCCGGCGGCAGCGTACGGGCCGTCCAGTGGCCGTCCGCGTCGGTGGCGATCCGGCCGAAACCGGTGAAGTCCACACCGTTGCGCCCCAGGTAGCCGCCGGTCACCGGGTCGCGCCGCATGGACCCGCCGGCGCCGGTGAGGGAGCCGTCCGGGCCCGCCTGCCACAGCTCGATCAGCGCGTCCGGGACGGGCGCTCCCTCGCCGTCGTAGACATAGCCGTGGAGGGTGATGGCGCCGGGGTGGCCCGCGGGGGCCATCTCGCCGCCGTCGGGGAAGGGCAGGGCGTAGCCGTAGAAGGGGCCCACGGTGTGGGACGGGGTGGGTGCGAGCTTGTGCGCGGGTGTGGACCTCTCGGCGGGCGCGAGCCCCTGCTCGGGCGTGAGCCCCTGCTCGGGTACGAGCTTCTCGCCGGGTACGAGCCTCTCGGCCATCAGCGGCCCTCCTCGATCCAGGTGGCGGACGGCCCGTCCAGCACGATGTCCCAGCGGTAGCCCAGCGACCACTCCGGCTGTGACAGCGCGTGGTCGTACGCCGCGACCAGCCGCTGCCGCGCCGACGGATCCGTCACCGACTGGAGGATCGGGTCGTAGCCGAAGAGCGGATCGCCGGGGAAGTACATCTGGGTGACCAGGCGCTGGGTGAACGCCGAGCCGAAGACGGAGAAGTGCAGATGCGCGGGGCGCCACGCGTTCTCGTGGTTGCGCCACGGATAGGCGCCCGGCTTGATGGTGGTGAAGCGGTACGAGCCGTCGTCGCCGGTCAACGTCCGCCCCACACCGGTGAAGTTGGGGTCGAGCGGCGCGGGGTGCTGATCGCGCAGATGGGCGTAGCGGCCGGACGCGTTGGCCTGCCACAGCTCGATGAGCTGGCCCCGGACGGGGCGGCCCCGGCTGTCCAGGAGCCGTCCGGAGACGGTGATGCGCTCGCCGAGCGGTTCGCCCTGGTGCTGCGCCGTGAGGTCGTTGTCGATCGCGGTGATGTCGGTGTGGCCGAAGACGGGGGTGTGCAGCTCCACGGTCTCCGGGTCGCCGTGGACCGCGACCAGCGGCTGCTCGGGGTGGCGCAGCATACTGCTGCGGTACGGGGGGAAGTCGCGCGGCGGATGGTCGGCGGCGGGCGCCCCTTCGGCGCGCGCCTTGTCGTATGCGTCCCGTATGTGGGCGAGTTCGCCGTCGATATCGGACTGGGTGAGAGTCATGTCTGCTGTCAGCCTTGCCTTTCCAGCTTTACCAGCCGTGCCGTTACAGCCGTTCCGGTCCGGATCACCGCTCCAGGACGAGGGCCAGGCCCTGTCCGACGCCGATGCACAGGGTGGCCAGCCCCGTCCCCGAGCCGCGGGCGGCGAGCTGATGGGCGACGGCCCCGGCGAGCCGGGCCCCGGAGGCGCCGAGCGGATGGCCGATGGCGATGGCGCCGCCGCGCGGGTTGACGATCGCGGGGTCGAAGCCGGGGTCCTGGGCGGACCATTCGGCGAGGCAGCCCAGCACCTGCGCGGCGAACGCCTCGTTGAGTTCGAGGGTGGCCAGATCGGCGAAGGAGCGGCCCGCCTTGGCGAGGGCGCGGCGTACGGCCTCGACCGGGCCGAGCCCGAAGTACTGCGGCTCGATACCGGTGACGGCGGAGGCGCCGATCCGGGCCAGGGGTTCGCGTCCGGTGGCCCTCAGCCCCTCCTCGTCGACGAGGAGCAGCGCGGCCGCGCCGTCGTTGAGGGGCGAGGAGTTGCCCGCGGTGACGGTGCCGCCGGGCTTGCGGAAGGCGGGCTTGAGCTTGGCCAGGGCCTCGGTGGAGGTGGTGTCGCGGATGGATTCGTCGCGGAGCAGGTCGCTGTCCGGGTACGGCAGCACCTCGGCGTCGTACGCCCCGTCCTTCCACGCCCGCGCCGCCTTCTCATGGCTGCCGAACGCGAAGGCGTCCTGCGCCTCGCGGGTGATGCCGTGCTTGTCGGCGATCAGTTCGGCGCCCTCGCCGAGGGCGACGGTCCACTCCGGCGGCATGTCCGGGTTGGTCATCCGCCAGCCCAGGGTCGTGGAGTACATCTGCTGATGCCCGGCGGGGAAGGCGCGTTCGGGTTTGGGCAGCACCCAGGGGGCGCGGCTCATCGACTCCACCCCGCCCGCGAGGGCGATATGCGCGTCGCCGACCGCGATCGCGCGGGCGGCCTGCAATACGGCCTCCAGGCCCGAGGCGCACAGCCGGTTGACGGTCGCGCCGGGGACGGTGACGGGCAGCCCGGCCAGCAGCACGGCCATGCGGGCCACATCGCGGTTGTCCTCGCCCGCGCCGTTGGCGTTGCCGAAATAGACGTCGTCGATGCGTGCCGGGTCGAGGTCGGGGGTGCGGGCGAGCAGGCCGCGCACCACATGGGCGGCCAGGTCGTCGGGGCGTACCCCGGCCAGCGCGCCGCCGTATTTGCCGACGGGGGTGCGGACGGCGTCGACGATATAGACGTCACGCAGGGGGGTGGGGGTCATCGGGTCTCCTTCCCGGGCTTTCCGGTGGCTCCGGGCTCTTCGGCCGCTGCGGGCTTCCCGGCGGCCTTGAGGGCGCGCAGCGCCACCAGCTCATCGGGGGTGGGCGGCTCGGTGGTGCCCACGGTATCGGCGACGGTCAACTCCCACCCGGTGGCGGTCCGCACCTGCTCCACGGTGACGCCCGGGTGCAGTTCGGTGAGCACCAGCTCGGCGGTGGCCGGGTCGGGGCGGAGCACTCCGAGGTCGGTGATCACGGCGACGGGGCCGGCGCCCGGCATGCCGAGCTTCTTACGGTCGCCGGGGCCGCTGCCGTGGCCCAGGGTCGTCACGAAGTCCAGCCTTCGCACGAAGTTGCGGGTGGAGTGGCGCAGCACCATCAGCACCTTGCCGCAGTTGGAGGCGATCTCCGGGGCGCCGCCCGCGCCGGGGAGGCGGCCCTCGGGCCTGTCCGGGCCGCGGTCCACGACGGTGGTGTTGATGTTGGCGTAGCGGTCGACCTGGGCGGCGCCGAGGAAGCCGACGTCGATCCGGCCGCCCTGCAACCAGTAGTTGAACACCTCCGGCACCGGGATCACCGCGTCGGCGGTGTCGGCGAGTTCGCCGTCGCCGATGGACAGCGGGAGCCGGGTGGGCTTGGAGCCGATGGTGCCGGACTCGTAGATCAGGACGAGGCCGGGGTTGACGGTGGCGCGGGCGAGGTTGGCGGCGGTGCTGGGGAGCCCGATGCCGACGAAGCAGGTGGTGGCGTCGGCGAGCGCACGGGCCGCGTTGACCTCCATCAGCTCGTCGCTGGTGAAACCGGCCGGGTCGGCGGGGGTCGCGGTCATCGGGCGAGAGCTCCCTCGGTGTTGCGCACGTTGTCGTCGATCCACTGCGTGAACGCCTCGCGGTCGCGGGCGATCTGGTCCCATGCCTGGTAGAAGGCGTTGTCGCGGGTCGAATACCCGGCGGCGTAGGAGGGGTGGGCGCCGCCGGGGACGACGGAGACGGCGTCGATCACCCAGGTCGGCAGGACGATCCCGCCGGGCCGTGGCGTCAGCTCCTCGACGATCTCCTCCACGGTCACCAGCACCCGGTCCGCCGCGAGCGCCGCCTCCTTCTGCACGCCCGTCAGCCCCCACAACTGCACATTTCCGGCGTGGTCCGCCTGCTGGGCGTGGATGACGGTGACGTCGGGGTTGAGCGCCGCGACGGCGGCCAGCTCCTCCCCGGTGAAGGGGCAGACGACAGTGGAGACGGTGTCCGTACGGGTCGGGATGTCGCTGCCGCGATAGCCGCGCAATACGGCGAACGGCAGCTTGGAGGCCCCGGCGACATAGCGGTTCGCCATGCCCGCGTGGCTGTGCTCGTCCAGCTCCAGCGGGCGCGGCCAGCCGTTCTCGACGGCGTCACGGAAGCGGTGCAGCGATCCGACGCCGGGGTTCCCACCCCAGGAGAACACCAGCTTGCGGACGAGTCCGGCGCCGATGAGCTGGTCGTAGATGACGTCCGGAGTCATCCGGACGAGGGTCAGATCGGTGATGCCCTGGCGGATGACCTCGTGCGCGGCGGCGTACGGGATCAGGTGGGTGAAGCCCTCCATCGCGATGGTGGCCCCGTCGTGGACGAGGTCCGCCACGGCGTCATGCAGGCTTCGGATGTCGGCCATCGTCACTCCGCTCAGTCCGCGGTCAGGTTGCTCAGCTACTCAGCCACTCAGCCACTCAGCTACTCGGCTATCTCAAGATGCTCAGTGTGCTGACTAATGTGGTGTCGATTCCGCACGTTGCCATTGGCTGGTGCGCTCGTCAAGGGAGTCTAGGGTGAATATCGGCCTCTCGACATGGGGTCTTCCACAGGGCAGAATCACTCAGTACACGGAGCAATGGCGTAGCGGGAAGGCCAGGAGGGCACGGCATGGGCGGCGCGGTGGATCTGAACACGCACCCGGGGCATCTGGCCCGCCGCTTCCAGCAGGCGCACTCCCTGCTGTGGGGCGCGATGGTCTCCGAGGAGATCACCTCGCCGCAGTTCGCGGTGGTCAACGCGCTGACGGAGAAGCCGGAGATCGACCAGCGGACCCTGAGCGAACACGTCCACCTCGACCGCTCCACCATCGCCGACCTGGTCGCCCGACTGGCCCGCCGCGGCCTGCTGGAGCGAGTCCGCGACCCGAACGACGGCCGCCGCAATGTCCTGCGCCTGACGGAGGAAGGGGCCAGGGTCCACCGGAAGCTGGTCACGCGGACGGCCAGAATGAACCGGGTGTTTCTCTCCCCGCTGGATGAGACGGAGCGGGAGACGCTGCTGCGGCTGATCGCAAGGGTCACGGACGCGGCGGAGGAACTGCGCACGTAGGCGCGTAGGTGCGTAGGCGGGCAGGGTGCGTAAGGGGGCGGCGCGCTGCCGCTCCAGCCGAGTCCTCCTGGGTGTCCGGCGGATCTTTCCCCTCCCCGCCCCTTCCCGAAACTGGGGCTGCGCCCCAGACCCCCGCTGGGGCTGTGCCCCAGGTCCCCGCCCCAGGTCCCCGCCCCAGGTCCCCGCCCGGGCTGCGCCCCAGACCCCCGCTCCTCAAACGCCGGAGGGGCTGGGCGGGCTCCCCGCCTCAGG
>NZ_JAHLEM010000172.1 GCF_018883605.1 Streptomyces niphimycinicus
ACCCCCGCTGGGGCTGTGCCCCAGGTCCCCGCCCCAGGTCCCCGCCCCAGGTCCCCGCCCGGGCTGCGCCCCAGACCCCCGCTCCTCAAACGCCGGAGGGGCTGGGCGGGCTCCCCGCCTCAGGCGTCAAGGTGCGTCGGGCATCCCCCGAGGCGTCGGCGGCCTCGTCCCGATGATCACTGTCGCCTCCAGCTCCCCGCACTCGGCCGGCCGAGGCTCCAGCCCGTCCCCGGCAACGATGTCCATGGCCGAGACCGCCTGCCGCCCGCTCGTCTCGAACAGCAGCGAGCCGCCCGGGGCCAGCCATCGGCCCGCCTCGGCGGTCACCCGGCGCAGCACGTCGAGCCCGTCCACGCCACCGTCCAGCGCCACCCGCGCCTCATGTACCCGGGCTTCCGGCGGCAGCAGCCCGACCTCCTCGGTCGGCACATACGGGACGTTGGCCAGCAGGACATCGACCCGGCCGCGCAGCGCTGCGGGCAGCGGTTCGTAGAGATCGCCCTCGTACACCGTGCCGCCCGCAGGCTCGACGTTGCGCCGCGCGCAGGCCACCGCGACGGGGTCGATATCGGCCGCGTACAGCTCCACCTCGCCCAGGGTCGAGGCCAGCGCGGCACCCAGCGCGCCCGAGCCACAGCACAGATCGACCACGACGGCCCCGGGCCGGGCCAGCGCCTCGGCCTGCTCGACCAGGAACTCGGTGCGCCGGCGCGGCACGAAGACCCCGGCATCGACGGATATCCGAAGCCCCCGGAACTCCGCCCAGCCGAGCACATGCTCCAGCGGAAGCCCGGCAGCGCGCCGGTCCACCATGGCGAGGAGCCCGGCCGGGGTGTGAGCCGTGGCGAGGATCAGCCGCGCCTCGTCCTCGGCGAACACACACCCGGCGGCGCGGAGCCTGGAGACGACGGCAGGAAAGGTGACAAGTGAAGATGAAGCTGCTGAAGCCGATGAAGCAGACATGGAAGCCTGGAAGCCTTTCGGAATCCCCGAGGGCGCTCCCGGCAGTCAGCTATCCCGTGTATCCCTGCGGCGAGAGCACCCAGCCTGAACTGGCATTGATGGGTCTCACCTCCTCGGTGCGTACGGGCGACGGCCACACTACCCGATCAGCGCCCGCCGGGCCTCGTTGATCAAGCGCTGGGCGTCGGCCCCGAAAACGGCGGATTCACGGAGGGTGTTCCAGGCGCGCAGATAGAGGGCGATGCTGTCCTCGTCGTTGATCCAGAGTTCCGCATGCCAGTCCTCGACGAGCACCAGCCGCTCGTCGTGGACCCAGAATCCATTGGCGGGCTGGATCTTCAAAGGCGCGGCGAAGGGCACGATGCCCAGCTCGACCGTGTCCAGGCCGACGACGCTCATGAGCCGGTCGAGCTGGGCTGCGAGCACCGACGGCGGGCAGACGAGGGCGCGGAGCGCCCCCTCCCACATGAGGATGTGGTACCGCTTGCGCGAGTCGTACAGCCCTTCCTGGCGCCGTAGCCGACCGCGTACCGCAGCCTCGGTGTCCCGTGGAGACTTGTGCAGGTCTGCGTTCCGGGTGAAGACCGCGCGGGCGTAGTCGGGCGTCTGAAGGATGCCCACCACGAGACAGTTTTCCCAGCCACGCAGTGTGGTCGAGCGCTGGTGCTCGGCGTTGATCGTGTCCTGAACGGGCTTGTGCCCGGCCGCCAGTTGGCGGCGCCACGACCGGATCTGGGACTCAAGACCGCTCAGCCGGGCCAGTAGTTCCTCGGCGGCTTCCGGCTGGTCGGTTGCCGTGGCCCAGGCGCGCAGATCCTCGGCTGTCGCTGTCTGGCGCCCGTTCTCCAGCTTGTAGATCTTGGAGTGCGACCAGCCCAGCCGTTCGGCGAGTTGTGGACCGGTGAGCCGCCCTCCTGTGCGTGACACACGCAGCTCCCGAAGCCTCGCTCCTAGCGCCGCCCGTGCATGCTGAAAGTCGGTGCTCACCGATCACACGGTACTTGCAACCTACGTAGTCAGTCCTGCTGCGAACGTGTCGTACCGGACGGCGTAGTGCCATGCGGCATCCCGAACCTGGACATAGCGGTTGACCGCCACCGGCTCGGTGATCAGCTCGACGTCGAGCAGATTGTCGTCGTCATCGAAGTTGAGCAGTGCGGCGAACTTTGAGTCGAAGAGCCAGAAGTCCTCGGCGGGCAGCCGCAGCCGATCAGCGTCCGCGCGCCACAGGTTGCGGATGTCCTCTCCCATCTCGCAGTTCCGCTTGGCGCTGTAGAGGAGGTAGCGCTGACCGATCGTGGGCGGATCGTCCACGATGCGCACTCGCTCGCACCGCTTGCCCTGCTGAGGTTTGGTTGCGGATCGTGGTGAAGAACGGATGGTAGAGGTCCAGCGGAGCCTCGCCCGTCTCGACGAACGCCTGGAAGTCGGGCGCCGTTTCATCACTCGCGAACCGGCGGCGGGTCTCCAGCCGCCAGGCGGTGTGCTCGAAGTTCTCGAAGAGCTTGCCGAAGTCATCCAAGTCGATGAGGTGCGGCGTGCGAGTCACCTCCTTGGTGCCGAAGTCGACCAGCAGTTCGCGGGGCACCACGATGGGCGTCTCGCCCTCGCCAAGGTGTTGGAGCTGGGCAACGTCCTCGGGGTCGGTAAGCGGTGTTCCGTGGATGATGATCTCTCCGCTGTCCAAGTCCTCGTGCACGGCGGGGCAGCCCCCAACGCCAGAACCCGTGCCGTTGAAGCGCAGTCGTCGCGCCATGATCACGTCCTTCCTTGTTGATCTGGACACCACGAGCATGCCGCACTCTGGGCACGCTCGGTATGTCTTCTGTGACCTTGCGTGAGATCAATCAAGAACATTCGGCCGAGGTCCAGGCCGTGGCCGAATTGCTGCGGCAGGCGTTGGCGCGGCTCGGCTTCACCCCGGACGTGCCGCACGGCGTCGAAGGCGGGGAGCTGTACTGGCCGACCCTGCGGGGCGAGCTCACGGTGTCCGGCTATCCGCTGGTGGCCCTCGGTCGCATCCCGCTCGACAGCGCGAACCGGCTCGCGGATGTCCTGATGCGGGCCGGGCTGGAGGAGCGGACGAAGAAGGCCGCCTCGGCATAGGCGGCGCAGACCCCCGTACCGACTGGACCGGAGCCCTGGCAGGTCGAGCCCAGCCGGAACGGGTGCAGGTGCACGACGGCGCGAGGAGAGCCCCCGTGCCGACAGCACAGAAGGGATCATCCCGATGCGGCTGGCAGGACACAAGGCCGTCTTACGGCAGGACCCGGAGGACGGCGACACCATGCCCGACTCCGACGCACCGTCGCCCCCTTCGGGCGGCGACTGCGGTGGCGGTGACGGCTGCGGCCGTCGATAACCCCGGTAGGCAGGGCAGTCCCGGCCATCGCGGGGGCTGCCCTCTTCGGTCAGTGAAGGCGGCACATTGCGGCACCACCACGGCTACACCTGGCTCGGTTCGGGCCACGAGCTTCTCAAGGACGGCCCCAGACGACCCATCCACCCCGAGTTCAGGAGCGCCAAGGTCGTCCCTCTCGAACTCGCCCACTGGCTGCTCAAGCCCCCCACCTTCATCCAGGGGACCTGGACCGACCCCGCCCAAGCCGCCGAGTGGTTCGGCACCCGGGCCCGTGAATACGCCGACTCCTTCGCCTCCGTCCACGACCGCGCGCCCGAGACACTGTCCGCGAGGGTCCAGAGCGCCGCCAAGGCGGTGGCGGGCGGGGAGGACGTCGTCGGAGGGTGGTATCTCACCGGGCAGCGTTTTCTCTCCGTATGCCTGATCTCCTGCGGCCCCCACTGCTTACGCCCCGAGATCGGCTGTCCGCAGCCGCCGCCGTGAATCAGCTCGTGAGCGCCTCGTATCGCACCCCCGTCAGCCGCTCGGACACGGCCCACAGGCCCCGGCCCGCCGGGTCGCTGCGGGTCCACTTGGCGCGGGTCGAGCGGACGGGGGAGCCGTGCCAGAGGCCCTGGAGTGGGGGGCCGAAGAAGTCGTTCTGGCGGACGTCCGGGGCGGTGGCCGCGTACAGGGTGGGGAGGGCGCCCTGGTCCGGGCTCTGGGCGAAGTAGCGGTTGCCGATTTCCATGAATCGCTCGGTTGCCCGGCGGCCCTCCAGCTTTGGGGCGGCGGTCTGGAGGTTGGTCGAGGCGTAGCCGGGGTGGGCGGCGGCTGCCACCAGGTGGGCGTTTGTCGCGCGGAGGCGGCGGGAGAGTTCGTGGATGAAGAGGAGATTGGCGGACTTGGAGCGGGCGTAGGCGGTCCAACGGCGGTAGCCGCGCTCCATGTTCAGGTCGCGTGGGTCGACCGTCCCCAGCATGTGCATAAAGCTGGACACGCTGACCACCCGTGCCCCCGGGCCCGCCTCCAGCAGCTTCGGCAGCAGCAGGCCGGTCAGCGCGAAGTGCCCCAGGTGGTTGACTCCGAACTGCATCTCGAAGCCATCGGCGGTGCGGCGGCGCGGGAGGGCCATCACGCCCGCGTTGTTGATGAGCAGATCGAGCCGGTCGCCCTGGTACTCGGCGGCGAAGGTGCGTACGGACTTCAGATCCGCGAGGTCCAGCGGCGCGACCCGCACATACGCGCCCGGCGCCTGCGCCCGGATCCGCTGCGCGGCCTCGGCCCCGCGCGCCTCGTCGCGGCAGGCGAGCACCACCTGCGCGCCGCGCCGTGCCAACTCCCGGGCGGTGATGAAGCCGAGGCCGCTGTTGGCGCCGGTCACCACGGCGGTGCGGCCGGTCTGATCGGGGATGTCGCTCGCGGTCCAGCCCTTCATCGCGTGCTCCTTCGCGGTGTGCCCTACGCGCCGGTAGCCCCGGTGTCCGGCGACAGCCTAGGGCCGCGGCCGCAAGGGTGCGAGGCGGAGAGCTGGTCGGTCACCGGCCGGTTGGCCACCGATCGGGGTGCGGCCTTGTTCAGGAGGGACGTGAGGATGGGCTCGGCGTGGGTCCACAGCACCGCGCCGCCGATCCCCGGGACGACGCGGCGGCGGGCGCCGGGGATGCGGGTGGCCAGGAACGCCCCGTTGTCCGGCGAGTGGCCGGTGTCCCGTTCGCCGTACCAGAGGTCGACTGGGACGGTGATCTCGGTGAGTTCGAACGGCCACCGCCCCATGGCCAGGACCGTGTCGCGGGCGTAACCGGCCGCCCCCTGGGCGAAGCCCTCGGCCAACGCGCGGCGGTAGGCGGCCGCGAAACCGGGTTCCCGGTATACGGCCAGATCGCACTCCGGGCTTCCGGCCATCACCATGGCCGACATCGCCTCGGCGTCGAGTCCCGCGAAGAACTCCTCGGCGCCGGCCGGGTCCCGCTCCGTCCGGTCGACCAGGCCCCGCAGATCCGGAGGCAGGGCGGTGGCGAACTCCGGCGTGGCGAACTCCGGCGCCGCGACCTCGTCCGCCCCGGAGACGACGGCCAGCGCGGAGACGACGCCCTCCACGGCACAGACGAGCGCGAACGGCGCGCCCTGGGAATTCGCGACCATGGCCGGGCACCCCAGCCCGCGCAGCGCGGCGAGTTGGCGGATGTCGTCGGCGAAGTCCGAGAAGCTCCGGCCGGGCGCGGGGGTCGAGACGCCCAGTCCGGGACGGTCCACCGAGACCAGCCGCACCCCGAGCGCTTCGACGGTAGCCGCGCCGAAGCCGAGCCACCGGCTCGTGGCGGCACCGGGGCACAGCACCACGGGTGAGCCGTCCGGCGGGCCCCACTCGGCCCACCCCAGCGACCGCCCGTCGGACAGCCGTTCCTCGCCGAGCCGTGCGGGATCATCGATGTACAAGCTCATGGCCCTGATCCTTGCCGCCGTCAGGGCACCGCGCACGCGAGTTTCGCCAGATGCGGGTCGCCCGAACCGGTGGCGGCTTCTGTCGGACGTATGAGCGATGATCTGCCATGGCGTATTCGACGGGGGAGGACGGGGGACGTCCGATGGCGACCGGTGCGTGGACGGCTGTGGATGACCGGCGCGTGGTGCCCGCGCTGGGCGGGCTCATCGACGGCACGGGGATGTGGCGGCCCGGGGCGCTGACCTGTATCGCGCGGACCGGCGGCTTTCTGACCGGGACGTGGGATCCCCAGGGAGCCGAAGGCCAGGGAGAGGGCCGGCGGGAGGGCGAGGGCGGGAGCGAGGACGGGCCCGGGGTCGCCGGGGAAGGGTCGTGGCTGCGGTTCATCGGGCGGATCGGGGCCGTGGCACTCCGGGCCTCCGTCGCGTCCACGCGCCCTGAGCGGCGCGAGCGGCTGCTGGCGCTGCTGGAGATGTGGGCGGAGAGCCCGTTCGCCGATCCGCACGCACGGCTGCGCACCGGCATCGTGGTCACCGCGCGGGCCGCCGTGCGGGACGAGCGCGGGGCGGCCGTCGGCGTGGGGTGGCCCCGTGAGGGGCGGCGCAGCTTCGTCGAGCTGCGGACGGGGGACGCGGAGCCGCCGAGGCTGGGGGAGATCGAGGAGGCGCGGGAGGTGCCGCGCGGCTGGGGGAGCCCGGAGCAACTGCGGCGGCTGGTGGCGCTGGTGCGGGAGCGGGGGCCCGCGCCATGGGACAAGGCGGCCGTGACCCTGCTGCGGGAGCGTACGGGCATGGGGCGCCCCGCCGCGTCCCTCGCGCTCGCCGGGCTCCTGGAGCGGATGTACGTCCCGTTCCTGGACGCCGACGAGCGGGCGACGCTGCGGCTGAAGGTCGCCGAGGCCGAGGACGGCGCGTCCGAACTGGCCCGGCTGAGCGCGCTGGAGCGGCTGGAGCTGCTGGCCGACGTGCTGCCCGAGGACCCGGCCGAGCTATGGGAGCCGGACGGGATGCGAGGCGTGGCGGAGCGGCTCGCCGAGGCGTGGCAGGCGCGGCGCGGACGGCGGACCGTGGTGCCCGAGCGCACGCTCAAGGCGGTGGTCGAGCTGCGACTGCTCCGCGTATCGGCGGCCGAGTTCTGCGCGGCGTTCACCCAGCCCGCCGCCGAACCCGGGCTCGGCGCGCCCCTCGACACCTGGCTCAAGAACAGCGAGCACGGCCCGCTGCTCACCGACGCCCGGTGGGACATCATCAGGTTCCAGGACCGCCTGCGCTCCGTCGTGCCGCACCTGTCCTGGGTCTACGCCGAACTCCCCGCCGGCGACCCGGTCCGCGAGGGCGTGCCCGGCCTGGTGCGGCTGCTCCTCAAGCGCCTGGACCACCCGGGGCTGCTGCTGCGCGCCGGATTCCCGGCCGGCTCCGGGCGCACGGTCGCCGATCTCCAGGCGCGGTTCGGGTTCCGGCCGTACGCGGGCCCGGAGCGGCTGGACGTCGCGAGCATCGACGACGGGCTCACCGTCATCACGGACGGCACGGTCAGCCGCCGGGGGGATCGATCCCCGCCCCGTGTGTACTTCCGCCCCGCGTTCTACGGCGACGACGAGCGCTCAAGGGCCCTGGCGGAGGCCACATCCGGCTACGGCCGTGAGGATCTCCCCCTCGTCGAGTGGCTGCGCGGCCCGGCCCGCGCACGCATCGTCGAGCGGATCGAGAGCGCTCCGCTGCCGGTCGGGGCGTACGAGTCGAATCCGGCGGCCTCCGCGCCCGACCTCGTGGCGCGGGTCGCCGATGCGCTCGGCCTGGACGAGGACGCGGCGGCGCTCTACCTCCAACTGCTGGCCCTGCCCGCCCCCACCGACCGGAACGTCCGCACCTGGAACGGCTGGAAAACCGCCCGCCACCAGGCGGCCGCCGCCGCGCTGACCGGGCGCGGCCTGGTCATCGAGGACAAGCGCCCCCGGGCGGGCCGCCAGGTCTTCCTGCCGGGCGAGTGGATCCACGCCAAGAAGCCGTACCAGCCCATGGAGGCGTGGAAGGCGAAGCTGATCGGGGTGGAGCGCTCCTACAACCGACGGCTGGAGAACCCGCTTCCGCTGCCCAGCCGCACCCTGCCCGAACTGTTCGCCCACGCCTGGGCGCTGGTGGAGAAGGGGGAAGGGCCGGTCTGAACCGGCCCCGCCCCGTCCGCGACTTCACCCGCTCCGCCCCGTCCGCGACTTCACCCGCCCCGCCTCCTTACCCGCCCCTACTTCACCCGCGCCTCGCACACCATCCGCCGCCGGTGGTCCACCGTGCGCTCGGGTCCGGTCAGCGTCAGCGGGACCGTGTGCTGTACGCCGGAGTCGGCGGTCCCGCACCGCCAGCTCGAAGGGCGGCAGGATGACGTCGGCCAGCCCGTCCGGCGATTGAGGACCGGGTTCCGGGGCGGAGCCCTGGCGGGGGCGGGGGCGCAGCCCCCGGTTCGGGAAGGGGTGGGGTGGGGGATCAGCCCGCCGCAGGCGGAGCGGTGCTGGCGCGCACAACCAACTGCGTAGCCAGCTCCACCCTCGGCGACTCGATCTCCTCCCCCCGCGCCTGCCGCAACACCGTACGAGCGGCCAACTTCCCCATATCCGCGAGCGGTTGGCGAACCGTCGTCAACGGCGGCGCCGACCACCGCACCTCGGGCAGATCGTCGAAGCCGACAATGCTCACATCCTCCGGAACCCGCAGCCCCCGCCGCCGCAGAGCCTCGATCGCGCCCAGAGCCATCTGGTCACTGGAGGCGAAGACGGCGGTGGGCGGGGCGTCGGCGTCCATGAGCTGATCGCAGCCGTGGAAACCGGACTCGTGGTAGAAGTCGCCCTGCG
Source organism: Streptomyces niphimycinicus (assembly GCF_018883605.1). Taxonomy (GTDB): domain Bacteria; phylum Actinomycetota; class Actinomycetes; order Streptomycetales; family Streptomycetaceae; genus Streptomyces; species Streptomyces niphimycinicus. The sequence continues at coordinate 8,596 of NZ_JAHLEM010000172.1, forward strand.
CCACCAGCGCGGGATCGAACGGCACGCCCGCCGCCTCCAGCGCCGCACGGTGGCCGTCCAGCCGGGCGCGGCTGCACAGCAGCCGAGGCGGACCGGCGATCAGGCCGATCCGGCGGTGGCCGAGGCTCAGCAGATGTTCGGTGGCGGCCATGCCGCCCGCCCAGTTGGTGGCCCCCACGGTGGGCGCGTCGAGCGCGGGGGAGCCGGCCGGGTCGACGACCACGATCGGCACGTTCAGCCGCCGCAGCTCCTCGTGGACCACCGGCTCCAGCACGGACGTCACCAGGATCACCCCGTCCGAGGCGCGGGCCCGCAGGTTCTTCAGCCACTGCCGGGCCGAGCCCGCGCGGCCGTGGATCGCCGAGACCACCGTGCCCACCCCGTCCTGGTGGGCGACCTCCTCCACGCCACGGATGATCTCCACCGCCCAGGGGCTGTCCAGGTCGTTGAAGACCAGGTCCACCAGGGCGGCGCGATCGCCGGGCACGCGCTGGCGGCGGCGGTAGCCGTGGACGCGCAACAGGTCCTCGACCCGGGCCCGGGTCTCGGGCGAGACATCCGAACGGCCGTTGACCACCCGGGAGACCGTGGGCACCGACACCCCGGCCTCCTGCGCGATGGCCGTGATCGTCACCTTGGGCCGGGCGCCGCCCTCGGTGCCCCTGCTCTCCGTAGCCATTCCGCCTCCTCGGTTGACGGGACCCACCCCCGCCTCGCACTTTCCGGGGCGCACCCTCGGAATCTTGCAGAAGTCTTCCGGAAAACCGGATCGGACATGAAGAGACGAGAGAGAGGGACGTCCCCATAAGCTCCTGAGCTTACGTAGCGCCGGGGGTTCGGCGGCCGCCGCCATCGCGCAGCCACTCCGTTCCCCATCTGGCACCGCTGTGAGCTGCGACGGGAAGCCACGAGGGGGGAGAGGCTGCCCGACTACCGGCAAGGAGAGCGAAGGTGCCCGGTGCTCGGCCGGCTCAGGAGGCTGGGTGAGGCTCCGCCAGCGGCTCCAACATGGTTTCCAACTCCTTGCGGGCGATCTGCTTGCGGAACTCTCCTTCGTAGGTGGCGTCACCGGAGTCATGCATGGTCTGGGTCATCCGGACCGCGGATGCCTGGCGCTGCCATGTGTGGTTCAGACAAGTGTCGGAGTAGCTGTCGAGCAGGCTCGGGTCATTCTTCTCAACCTGCTGAATGACCGCGCGGGCGAGCACATCGGCGTCGTGGAGGGCGAGGCTCATGCCTTCCGCGCTCATCGGAGAGATGAGGTGGGCCGCGTCCCCGAGAAGGTAGAGCCGACCGTAGCCCATGGGGCTGAACACCACTCCGCGCAGCGGCACGACCTGCTTGCTCGTGATCGGGCCCGTGCGTTCCACGGGCTCACCGAAGCGCGCCCCCAGTTCGCTCCAGATCCGCTCGTCAGGCCACTGCTCGACGGTGTCGGTGAGCGGGCACTGGAGGTAGAGACGGCTCGCGCTCGGGCCTCGCGTGATCTGCGCGGCGAAACCGCGCGAGTGCACGGCCAGCAAGGCCAGGGGGTCCGCCGGCACCTCCGTCATCACAGTCAGCCAGGCGTAGCCGAACTCATGGCTGGAACAGGTGAGGACGTCCTCGGGGATGGCCGTCCTGCTGACGCCACGGTAACCGTCAGCGCCGGCGACGAAGTCGCACGTGAGGGTCCGCGTCGAGCCGTCGGGCTCCCGGTAGCGAACCAGCGGCTGCTCGGTGTCGATGTCGTGCAGCGATACGTCCTGCGCCCCAAAGCGCAGGTCACCGCCATCGCGCAGGAAAGTCCTGATCAGGTTGCGGACGAGGATCTGCTGCGGGCAGAACGCCCCGTCGACATCGTCCTCGTCGTCATCGCCCATTCTCCACCACCGCTTTGCTCCATCGATCAGCAGCGGCACACCCGAGTCGGAGTCACCGTGGCTGTGGCCCTCCACAACCTCGCCCACCCCCCACTCGTTCAGCACGCCCACGCCGCCGGCATCGAGAGCCCCGGCCCTCTGGCGCCGCTCCACGTATTCACGGGTGTGCTTTTCGAGGACGACGCACCCGACCCCTCTCCGCAAGAGGAAATGGCCCAGTGCGAGGCCGGCGACTCCGCCCCCTACGATCACGACGGTCGTGTCCTTGCCGGTTTTGGTCATGGTTTCTCGAAACTCCTTGCAGAAAACGGGACCGCACGCACCAGCGTGTGAACGGCCGTGCGGCCCTGGTGGCGGGGCGCACTGCCACCACTGTGGAACGCGACGCCTGCGCCACCAACCGGCAAATGGACACGTGATACCGAAAACCCGCCAACATCGTGGGCTCCGCGTGCGGCGCCCCCTTGGGGCCTGGCCGCTAGCGCGCCGCAGGGCCGGTGCGCAGGTCCGCCTGGTAGCTGCCCGGGGTTTGGCCCACGACGTCGTTGAAGGCGTCGATGAAGCTGGACGGGTTCGACCACCCGCACGCCATCGCGGTATCGGTGACCGACGTGCCCTCCGTCAGGTGGGCCAGCGCGTGGTGGATGCGCAAGATGGTGCGCCATCGGTGGAAGCTCATGCCGAGCTCGCTGTGGAACAGTCGGCTCAGGGTCCGCTCGCTGGCTCCGGCGACGCGTCCGAGCTCGGCCAGGGTTGCGGGCCGGGCGGGGTCGGCGTGCAGGAGGTCGGTGACCGCACGGAGCCGGTCATCGGCCGCTTCGGGCAGGTGCAGGGACTGCTCCGGGGTGTCGGACAGCTCGTCGATGACCACGGCGAGGAGCCGCCGGTGGGCGCCGGGACGCGACTCGGGCCGGTCGCCGGTCAGGGTCAGGACGGCCTCGCGCAACAGCGGACCGACAGTGAACACGCTGGGGTGGTCGAGGAGTTCGCCGCACAGCTCGGCCGGAATGGTCAGCAGGCGTGCGTCGGTGCGGCCGTAGAAGCGGTGCGAGTGGGCGAAGCCGGGTGGTGTCCACGTCACGCGGTTGGCCGGGGCCACCCAGGTGCCGTGCTCCGTTGTGGTGGCCAGCGTCCCGGCGGCTGCGTAGACGAGCTGACCCGCCTCGTGGGTGTGGGGGGCCATCGAGTAGCCATGCGGCATCCACCCGGCTCCGCTGGGCACGTCCTGCGGCTCCGAGGACCCCGGCGAAGACTGGCGGCTTTTCGGCATCAGGTGTCAGGTGTCAGGTGTCAGGCGTCGGGCGTCAGTTTACCGGTGGTGCGCGAGATGGTGCGGGTCGGACAGCAACCCTCATGAGCACCGATACGCCGGCGCCGCGTGGCGGAGACCGATGGGACCGATGGCGATGGCAGCCCTCCTCAGGCGCCGCGCGCCGCCGCGTCCCGCGTGCGCGTGACATACGCCTGGACGGCGACCCCCTCGTCGTCCAGGCATCGTCCCGTCTCCAGGTCGAAGCGCTGCTTCAGCAGCGGGGAGGCGACGAACGGCCGTCCGGCCGCCGAGCCCAGCAGCCCCCGGGAGAGGACGTACGCCCCGGTGAACGGGTCGCGGTTGGCGATCGCGTACGCGCGGCCCGACCGGTCCAGAAAGACCGCCACCTGGGCGCCGTCCGGCAGCAGGGCGGCCACGCCGCGCCCCGGGGTGAGGTCGGTCAGCTCGCAGACCGCGAACCACCGCTGGTCGACGAGGAGTTCCACGCGGACGGCGGTCCGCTCGGGTGCCATGGTCATCGGCCGGCAGTCCCTTCGAGAGTACGGACGGGGAGGGTGGGGCCGGAGAGGATGGTCAGGTCCGGCTTGACCTGGTCGCGTTCGGGCACGAACTTCACGGTGGGGTCCGGCGCGTCGGGCGCGTTGACGAAGGAGACGAAGCGGCGCAGCCGTTCCGGGTCGCCCAGGGTCTCGGCCCACTCGTCGCGGTAGCCGGTCACATGGCCGGCCATCATCGCCTCCAGCTCGGCGCACAGCCCCAGCGAGTCGTCGACCACCACATCGCGCACATGGTCCAGGCCGCCCTCGATCCGCTCCAGCCAGGCCGAGGTGCGTTCCAGACGGTCCGCGGTGCGGATGTAGAACATCAGGAACCGGTCGATGAGCCGGATCAGCTTCTCGTCGTCCAGATCCTGGGCGAGCAGATCGGCGTGGCGCGGATCGGCTCCGCCGTTGCCGCCCACGTAGAGGTTCCAGCCGGTGGAGGTGGCGATCACGCCGAAGTCCTTGCCGCGCGCCTCCGCGCATTCGCGGGCACACCCCGAGACGGCCGACTTCAGCTTGTGCGGTGAGCGCAGTCCCCGGTAGCGCAGCTCCAGATCGATGGCCATCCGGACCGAGTCCTGCACGCCGTAGCGGCACCAGGTCTGCCCCACGCACGACTTCACGGTGCGCAGCGCCTTGCCGTACGCGTGGCCCGACTCGAACCCGGCGTCCACCAGCCGCGCCCAGATCGGCGGAAGCTGGTCCACCCGGGCGCCGAAGAGGTCGATCCGCTGACCGCCGGTGATCTTCGTATAGAGCCCGAAGTCCCGGGCCACCTCGCCGATCACGATCAGCTTCTCCGGGGTGATCTCCCCGCCGGGGATCCGGGGCACGATCGAATACGACCCATTGCGCTGGAGATTGGCCAGGAAGTGGTCGTTGGTGTCCTGGAGCGCGGCCTGCTCGCCGTCCAGGACGTAGCCGCTCGCGCCCAGGGTCGGGGCCAGCGAGGCGATGATCGAGCCGACGGCGGGTTTGCACACCTCACAGCCGTCGCCCTGCCGGGCCTCGGCCCGGCCGTGGCTGTCCAGCAACTGGGCGTAGGTGGTGATGCGCAGGGTGCGGACGATCTCGTACAGCTCGGCGCGGGTGTACGCGAAGCAGCCGCACAGCCCCTTGTCGACGCTGACCCCGCCCGCCTCCAGCTCATCGTTGACGAGTGCGGTGAGCGCCTTGACGCAACTGCCGCAACCCGTGCCCGCCTTGGTGCACTTCCTCACCTCCGGGACGGTGGTGCAGCGGTGGTCGGCGACGGCCGAACGGATCGCGCCCTTGGTGACGTTGTGGCAGTTGCAGACGACCGCCTCGTCCGGCAGCGCCGACGGCCCGAGGGCGGCGGGCGCGCCCAGCCCCGCCGGGAGCACGAGCTGTTCGGGAGCGACCGGCGGCACGGAGCCGGTGAGCGGGCGCAGCATGCCGTACGCCTCGGCGTCGCCCACCAGCACCCCACCGAGGAGGGCGCCGTCGGCGCCGACCACCAGCTTCTTGTAGACGCCCGTACGGGAATCGGAGTAGACGACGTCCAGGCAGCCGTCGGCGGTGCCGTGGGCGTCGCCGAAGCTGGCCACGTCGACGCCGAGGAGCTTGAGCTTGGTGGAGGTGTCGGCACCGCCGAACCCGGTCCCGCGGACGGGACCGGGTTCACCGGCGCCGATCGCGTCGGCCGCGACCTCGGCCATCTCATAGCCCGGCGCGACCAGCCCGTACACCCGGCCGTCGGCGGCCAGCGCGCATTCGCCGATCGCGTACACCGCCGGATCGCTGGTGCGGCAGCGCTCGTCCACCGCGATCCCGCCGCGCTCGCCGACCTCCAGACCGCAGTCACGGGCGAGCTGATCGCGGGGGCGCACGCCCGCCGAGAAGATGACGAGGTCGGTGTCGATGGACGAGCCGTCGGAGAGCGCCATGGCGGTGACCGCGCCCGCGTCGTCCGCCGTGATCTCCTTACCGCCGACGCCGGTGTGCACGATCAGCCCCATGTCCTCGACCGTGCGGCGCAGCGCCGCGCCACCGCCCTCGTCCACCTGGATGGCCATCAGCCGCGGGTTGAACTCCACGATGTGCGTGGTCAGCCCCAGCCCCTTCAGCGCCCCCGCCGCCTCCAGGCCCAGCAGCCCCCCGCCCACGACGACACCGGTGGTGCGGTGTTCGGCGTACGCCTCGATCGCGAGCAGATCCTCGACGGTGCGGTAGACGAAGCAGCCGTCGCTGTCCTTGCCGGGCACGGGCGGGACGAACGGATACGAGCCGGTGGCCAGCACGAGCGTGTCGTACGCCACGGTCAGCCCGGAGCGGGCGGTCACGGTGCGGGCGGCGCGGTCGATGGACTCGGCCGGGTCGCCGAGATGCAACTCGATGCCGTGCCGCGCCATGAAGCCGTCCTCGACGAGGGAGAGTTCGGCGGGGGTGCGGCCGGAGAAGTACGAGGTCAACTGGACGCGGTCGTAGGCGGGCCGGGGCTCCTCGCAGAACACGACGATGCGGGCGGCGGCCTCGGTGACGTTCCGCCTGACGAGCGCTTCGAGAAACCGCTGGCCGACCATTCCGTGGCCGATCAGCACGATGGTGGGGGCGGCGGGGGGCGCGGCCTTGGGCGCGCTCGTCATCGTCGTTGGTGCACTCGGCGTGATCGGTGCACTCGGCGTGATCGGTGCGCTCGGCGTGATCGGTGCGCTCATCGTCAGGAGCCTCCATCGTTGGTCAGCAGGTGGAGCAGGGGGGTGGCCGGGAGCGGTTCATCGCCCTCCCAGGCACGGGCGAGCGCGCCGACGGTGCCGAGATCGCCGAGAAGGATGCCGCCGAGGAGGCGGTCGCCGCGGACCACGACTTTGCGGTACGTGTTGCGGGTGGCGTCGGTGAGGTGGATGACGTCGTCGCCGGGGGCGGGGGTGGGGGTGCCGAAGGCGGCGAGGTCGAGGGAGCCGGACGTTGAAGTGAGCGTCAGGCGGGTGAGGGTGCGGGTGCCCGTGTAGCGAAAATTCAGCCCCTCCGGCGATTGAGGAGCGGGGTCCGGGGCGGAGCCCCGGTGGGGGGCTGGGGGGCGGAGTCCCCATGTTTCGGGGAGGGGCGGGGGGGGGGGGGCCGAAGGCGGCGAGGTCGAGGGAGCCGGACGTTGAAGTGAGCGTCAGGCGGGTGAGGGTGCGGGTGCCCGTGTAGCGAAAATTCAGCCCCTCCGGCGATTGAGGAGCGGGGTCCGGGGCGGAGCCCCGGTGGGGGGCTGGGGGGCGGAGTCCCCTTGTTTCGGGGAGGGGCGGGGTGGGGGATAGCAACTGCGCCAGGACGTCCGCTTGTTCATGGGCTGGGCCCACCAGGCCGTAGACGATGCCGTTGTGTTCCGCGCAGTCGCCGATCGCGAACACGCGCGGGTCGCTCGTCCTCAGCTCGTCGTCGACGACGATGCCGTGTGCCACCTCCAGTCCGGCCGCCCGCGCCAGCCCGACCCGTGGCCGGACCCCGCACGCGAGCACGACCAGTTCGGCCTCCAGGGCGTATCCGTCGGCCAGTTCGACGGCCTGAACCGTTCGCACCGGCCGCCCGCCGCCCCCCGGCCCCGCGACGCGGGTACGCAGGCCCCGGACCCGGCACTCGGTGTGGATCTCCACGCCCAGCGCCGCCATATGCCGTCGCAGCAGTCCTGACGCGCCCGGGTCCAGTTGGCGTTCCATCAGGTGTTCGCCCTGGTGCGCCAGGACCACCTGGGCGCCGCGCTGGGCCAGTGCGCGGGCGGCGGAGACGCCGAGGAGTCCGCCGCCGATGACGACGGCCCGCGTCCCGGGGCGTACGGCCGCGCCGAGGGCCAGGCAGTCGTCCATGGTGCGGAAGGCGTGGACGCCGTCCGGCAGGGCGTGCAGGTCGCGGGCGTCCGGTTCGAACAGGCCGCGCAGCGGCGGCAGCACCGGGTTGGAGCCGGTGGCCAGCACCAGCGCGTCGTACGGCACGCGGCGGCCGTCGTCGCACAGCACCTCCGCCGTGGGGCGGTCGACGCGGACCACCCGCACCCCGGTGAGCCGCCGCACCCCGGCCCCGGCCGGTGCCCCGGCGGCAGGGGCGGGGAGGGCGATGACCTCCGGGGCGTACCGCCCGGCGAGGACCTCGGCGAGCAGCACCCGGTTGTACGCGGGGTGCGGCTCCTCGCCGATGACCGTGACGTCGAGGGGGACCTCGCCCGCGCCCATGACAAGCTGCTGCGCCAGCCTCGTGCCCGCCATCCCGCCGCCGACGATCACCACCCGCCGCCGCTGCGGGCTCCCGCTCCCCGGCTCCCTGTTCGACTCCATGCCAGGAAGCGTGCGGGGTGCCTGTTACTCGGCCGCATCACCTCCGTTTCCCGGAGGCAACGCTGCCCTCAGCGCATCGGCTCAGGCGCTGTGAGCCGCCCCGAGCCGGATGGGGAGCCGCTGCGGGCTGTTGCCGACGAAGCTGGGGTGCGGGACCAGTTCCTCGTCCGGGACGGCCAGATCGAGGTCGGGGAAGCGGGTGAAGAGCGCTTCGAGGGCGACCACGGCCTCCATCCGGGCCAGCGGGGCGCCCAGGCAGAAGTGGGCGCCGTGGCCGAAGGACAGATGCCGCGCGCCCCGGGTGACGTCGAAGCGATCCGCGTCCGGGCCGTACGCCCGCTCGTCCCGCCCGGCGGCGGTGTACGAGACGAGCACGGGCGCGCCCTTGGGGATGACCATGTCCCCGACCGGGAGGTCCCTGGTGGGGTAGCGGAACGGGAAGTAGCTCACCGGGCCGTCGTACCGCAGCGTCTCCTCGACCACATCGCCCCAGGTCGCGGCGGAGGAGCGGACAAGGTCGAGCTGGTCGCGGTGGTTGCACAGCGCCCGTACCGCGTTGGTGATCAGGTTGAGCGTGGTCTCGTGCCCGGCGATGATCGTCAGCATCAGGGTGCCGATCAGCTCCTCCTGGGCGAGCCGGTCGCCGTCCTCCTCACGGGCCGCTATCAGCGCGCTGGTCAGATCGTCCCCGGGGTCCTTCGCCCGGGCCGCCGCCACCTGGCCGAGGATCGCGACCATCTCGCGGTTGGCGGCCGGGACCCGCTCCGGGGCGGTGTGGGTGGAGACGATCTCGTTGGACAGCTCGTGCAGCCGGTCCTGGTACTGGTCGTCGACGCCCAGGAGTCGGCAGATCACGCTCATCGGCAGCGGCAGCGCGAAGTGGCGGCGCAGGTCGGCCACCCCGTCCGGATCCGCGGCGGCGGCCCCGGCCAGCCGGTCCAGCAGTGTGCCGGTCAGCTCATGGACCACCGGGCGCAGCGCCTCCACCCGGCGCGGGGTGAACGCCCGGGTCACCAGGGACCGCAGCCGCTTGTGGTCCTCGCCGTCCGCGGTGATCATGCCCCGGATGGTGGCGAAGGTCCGCATCGGCCAGCCGGGCGGGAGCTCGTCCCGCTGGAGGGCGGCGAAGTGGCAGGCGTTCTTGGCCACGTCGGGGTGGGTGACGAAGTCCTTCACCTCCTCGTGCCGGGTGACGGCGTACCCCGGTACGTCACCGGGCAGCAGAACCGGGACCGCGGCCCCGCGAGCGCGCAGCTCTTCGTTGACCGCGTGCTGGTGTGCCCCGGTGGGGTCCAGGCGGTGCGGTGCGAGGTCGGCGTGCGACACGGGGCATCGGCCGTCGGTCATCTGCGTTCTCCTGAGGGGGAGTCGGGGGCCGGGGAGGCGGGGGTCGTAGCCGGGGAGTGCGAGGTCGGAGGAGTCGGGGAGCCGGAGTTCCGGGCCGGAGAGCCGGGGTTCCAGGCCGGGGAATCGGCCGCCCGGGCCGGGGAGCCGGAAGTCCGGCCCGGGGAGCCAGAGGCCCGGCCCGGGCAGCCGGAGGCCCCGCTCGCGGAGTCGGCCGCGAGCTGTGGCGCCGAGAACCGCACCGGCAGCTTGGCCAGCCCCTTGGACCACGGCGAGGTGATCCACGGAAGCTGCTCCTCCGGCACCGCGATCTCCATATCGGGCAGCCGGTGGCGCAGGGTGTCCACCGCGGTACGGGTGATCAGCCGGGCCGGGTCGCGCGCCGGGCAGGTGTGCGGGCCCGCGCCGAAGGCGAGGTAGGAGCGGTTGCCGACCACCGGCCGGCCGTCCTCGGGCAGCACCTCCGGATCGGCGTTGGCGCCCGCCAGGCCCAGGATGAGCATGTCCCCGGCGCGGATGTCCTGGCCGCCGAAGCGCAGATCGCGGGTGGCGTAGCGGCCGGGGAAGTTCTGGGTGGGCGGCTGGCGCCACAGCACCAGGTCCAGGGCGTCGTCGACGGTGAGATGGCCGTGGGTCAGCGAGGAGCGGAACGCGGGGTCGGTGAGCAGGATCTGGATCGTGGAGGCGATCCAGTTCACGGTGGTGTTGTTCCCCGCGACGATGATCACCACGAGGTTGTGCAGCACCTCCTCGTCGCTGAGCCCGACGGGGTGCTCCAGCAGCCAGGACGTCAGATCCGCGCCGGGCCGCCGCTTCTTCCCGGCGATCAGCTCCAGCAGGATCTGGCCCATCCGCTTGTTGGCGCCGGTGGCGGCCACGGTCGGGGCGACGATCGTGGTGAGCGTCTCGACCAGCCGCGCGCCGTTCTCCTCGTCGAGCCCCAGCAGTTCGGTGACGACCTGGAGCGGCAGGAGACGCGCGTAGCTCTCCACCAGATCCGCCGCATGCCGGTCGGCGAACCCGGCGACCAGCCGCTCCGCGGTGGCCCGCACCGTACGGATCAGCTCATGGCCGTTGACCCGCCCCAGCGCGTCGGCCACCGCCGAGCGCATCCGGCGGTGCGCCGCGCCGTCGGCGAACAGCAGCGCCGGGCGCCAGCCCACCAGCGGCATCAGCGGTGAGTCGGCCGCCACCCGGCCCTCGCGCAGCGGGCTCCAGCGGCGCGGGTCATGGGAGAAGTACTGCTCGTCGCGGGTGAGATGGAGCAGCTCGCGGTGGCCGATGACCAGCCATGCCTCGACCCGGGGCGCGATCTCCACCGGGACCACCGGACCGTGGTCGCGCCGCATCCGCTCGTACAGGTCGGTCAGCGGACCGTCGAGCGCGGTTCCGTACAGCGGCACCCGGGTGGGGGCCGGGGCGGTCATGACGCCTCCGTGAGCGTCTCGATCAGATGCGAGACGAGCGAGATCAGCGCCTGCACCGAGGACTGGTGCTCCCGGGCGTCACAGATGACCAGCGGGGTGTGCGGGAGCAGATCGAGCGCGGAGCGCAGATCGTCCTCGCTGTGCGGCTTGCTGTCCGGGAAGGCGTTGACCGCGACGGAGAACGGCACATCCAGGTCCTCCAGATGCCCGATGGCGTCGAAGGACGCCTCCAGATCGCGGGTGTCGACCAGTGCGAGCGCGCCCAGCGCGCCGCGCGCCAGGTCCTTCCAGGCGGGGAGGAACCGCTGCTGGCCGGGGGTGCCGAAGAGATACAGCACCAGCTCGCCGCCGAGCGTGATCCGCCCGAAGTCCAGCGCGACGGTGGTCGTGGTCTTCGACGGCCGCACCTTGGTGTCCAGCCTGGCCCCGGCCTGGCTCATCGTCGCCTCGGTGGAGAGCGGCTTGATCTCCGACACCGTGCCGATCAGCGTGGTCTTGCCGACGCCCATCGGGCCGACCACCAGGATCTTGGCGGCCCCGGCCACGCTGGACTGCACGTACATGACGGGGGTGTCGTCCATGTCGTCCGTATCGCCCGTCTCGTCCGTCTCGCCTGTCTCGTTGGTGTGGTCTGTGCGGGTCGTGCGGTCCGCGTCGTCCTGGCGGGCCGGGGGGTTCTTCCGCGTTGTGCCGTCCGTACCGGCCATCGAGATCTCAGAGCTTGCTCTCAAGCCCATCGAGCACCTTCCTCAGCAAGTCCAAATCGGCACGTTTTCGCTTGACCACCCGGATCGGCGGACGGGCCACGATGTGCCCCCAGTCGATGAGATCCGCGAGCAGCACCTGCACCACGGCCGGCGGCTGGCCGAGATGGGCGGCGACCTCCGCCACCGACAGCAGCCCCTGGCAGTGGTCGGCGATCCGCCGGTACTCGGGCTGTAAATCCGGGGCAAGCGCGCTCCCGGACGCCATGACGAGCGTTTCCAGCGGCAGAGCATCCCGTGAGGAACCGGCGCGCCCCCGTGTGATCACATAGGGGCGCACCGCGGCCGTTGTGCGTTCCTCGCCGGGCGAACTCATGACGCCGGGCGGCCCATCGGGTCCCGCGGCTGACTGCTCAGATGGGCACCGATCTTCGCGACCAGTAACTGCATCTGCTGGGCCACCAGGCCGACATCCGTCTCGATGTCGGTGGCCACTCCCAGCGAGGCGCCCTGACCGGCCGAGGTGAACAGCACGAACCCGCTGTCGGATTCGATCATCAGTTGCCGCACCCCCGCCTCCTCGCCGAAGAGCAGCGACACGGTGGACTGGCTGGTCACCGTCAGCGCGGCACAGGCGGCGGCCAGCGACTCGGCCTCGTCCACACCGAGCCGGGACACCTCGCCGGACAGCCCCTCGGCGGAGTCGTGGCCCATGCGCAGACCGTCCTCCGAGACGACGACGGCATGCCGCACCCCGGGGATCCCCGTCAGCGGACGCAGCATCCATCCAACATCGGGCAATTTGGATATGGTTCCGGCCACTACCGGCCTCCTTCTCGGTCTTCTCGGTCCGGACTCTTTTCCCCCGTCAGTGGTACGGCCCCGGCTCCGGCCCCGGCCCCGGCCCCGGCTCCGTCCGCCGCCTCCGCTTCCACCCGTCCGCGGCGGGTGCCGGAGACGATGCTGGTGATGGAGGCGCGGGCGGCCTCGGGCGTCCAGGAGGCACTGGCCCGCGAGGTGGGCGCGGCG
>NZ_JAHLEM010000173.1 GCF_018883605.1 Streptomyces niphimycinicus
GTGGTTTCCGGTGATCGTTCTGCGTAGAGAACAGAAATGATCACCCACGGGCATCCTGCTGTCGGGGCCACCCAACACCCCGGGATCTCACACAACGTGACAGCCGATCAGCCCACTCAAGGCCACACACCGCTCAACTTCGAAGACCCGACATACCCTCAGCCGCCGCTATGGCGGCGAGCCGGTTTCGGGCCTCTTCGGGGATACGGACGTTCGCGTCGGACATCATCGTGCTCCCTTCCACACCCTAGTACTCCAGTCGCAGTTCGCTATCGCTGCTGGTCAGAGCCCTGTTTTGGAGTGTACTTGACTGATGCCCCGCCAGGTGGCGGAAGTTCGTGACCTCGGGTGCGGCGGGCCGTTGTGCTTGTCCTGCAAGATGATGTGCGGCCCGATGTCTGGTCGGCGGAACTGGAAGAGTTGCTGGTGCGGATCGGTCACCGGTTCGGGCGGGTGGATCTGCGGCGGCGAATGCGGGCCTATGCGCACGGCCTGCTCGGGCCGGTGGGCCGCAAGAACAGCTGGCATCTGGCCGAGCATGCCGGTCACCGCACTCCCGCCGGACTGCAGCACCTGCTGAGCCGTGCCTGCTGGGAGCCCGACGAGATCCGCGATGACCTGCAGGAATACGTCGCCGAGAGACTCGGGGACCCGGCTGGTGTGCTGATCATCGACGACACCGGGTTCATCAAGAAGGGCACGGTCTCGGCCGGGGTGCAGCGGCAGTACTCCGGCACCGCCGGTCGCACGGAGAACTGCCAGATCGGCGTCTTCGCCGCCTACGCCACCGTCAGAGGCCGGGCGCTGGTGGACCGGGAACTGTACCTGCCGAAGTCCTGGACCTGCGATCCACACCGCTGCGCCCAGGCGAAAATCCCCGACGAGCGCGCGTTCGCCACCAAGGGCGACCTTGCGAAGGCGATCATCATGCGGGCACTGGCCTCGCCGCTGCCGATCGCCTGGGTGACCGCCGACTCGGCCTACGGCCAGGAGTGGCGGCTGCGCCGCATGCTGGAGGAATTCGGCGTCGGCTACGTCCTGGCCGTGCCGAAGTCCCAGCATGTCCACGCCGTCGGCCGCATCGACTTCGCCATCGCCCAGGCTCCCGCCGACGCGTGGGAACGCCACTCCTGCGGGGCCGGCGCGAAGGGGCCACGCGTCTACGACCGGGCCGCAGCGCGGCTGCCCGCCATCGACGACTTCGACGGTGACCAGCCCACCCACGACCGCTGGGTGCTGGCCCGCCGCAGCCTTGCCCGCCCGGACGAGATCGCCTACCACCTCGCCTACGCGCCGGCCGCCACTCCCGTCGCCGAACTGGTGCGGATCGCCGGGACGCGCTGGGCGATCGAGGAGGCATTCCAGGCCGCGAAGAACGAGTGCGGCCTGGATCAATACGAGGTCCGCCGGTATCCGGGCTGGTACCGGCACATCACCCTGGCCATGCTCGCCCACGCTTTCCTCGCCGCCATGGCCGCCGCCGCGGGGACCAAAAGGGGGGCGGCAGAAACGGTTCCGACGCCCTCGCACCGCTCACCGTGGCGGAAATCCGGCGACTCCTGGCAACTGGCCGCCCCACACCGACGCACCTGCGGCACACCGGCCACGCACTGAACTGGTCCCGCTGGCGCCGCCGTCACCAGGCCACCGCCCGCCGCTGCCACTACCACCGCCGCACCCGAGGTCACGAACTCCCGCCACCTGACGGGGCACCAGTCAAGTACACTCCAAAACAGGGCTCTGACCAGCAGCGATAGCGAACTGCGACTGGAGTACTAGGACTGCAACGACACTTCGTGGCGTCCTCTGCGTCTGTAGTGACTGATGCGGGCTCGGGCCTGGCTTCTTCTGCGCCATAGCGACCAGGCGATGACGTGCTGGATGCCGCGATGGATGGGAGCAGGGGCTGTGTGTGGCGTTCACACTCCCTGTTATCCTCAAAACACGTGTTTTCATAGGTGTTCACACTCGGCGCGGCAGGTCTTGTCCAGAAGACACATGCCTGACTCAAGGAGAATAACGATGGCCGGCATCATTCCCTCCGTCGACACCGCGGGCCCCGATGTCGGCGTCCTGGTGCCGGTGGCCGTTCACTTCGACGAACTGGACTCGATGGGCCTGCTGCACAACGGCCGGTACCAGGTGCTGGTCGAGCGGGCGTGGGGAGAGTTCTGGCGGGCCAGAGGCATCGGCGGCGAGAGTGGTATCGAAGGGGACGGCTTCAACGTCGCCAAGACGTTCAACATCACCTACGAGCTCCCCGTGTCGGGGGTCGGCGAGTTCGCCGTGCACCTGTGGATGAAGCGCCTGGGCACCACGTCCGCCACCGCAGGCTACCGAGTGTGCTCGGCCGACGGGGAGACGACGTACGCGCACGGCACCCGCAGCGTCGTCCGCCTCGACTGCACCACCCTGACGCCCGTGCCCTGGTCGGAGCGGGTCCGGGAGATCGCTCGGACCATCGGTCTGCCGGAGGAGAATGCCTGAGGCGGGGCTCCGCCGGGGTGAGCGACCTCGTCTTACGAGCGGCGGCGCGGCGGCCTGGCCGACGGCGTCCACCGCGCCCGACACACAGCCCTGCGCGCAGGGCGTTCGCCACGCAGGGAGAGACATGGCCGACACAGCCCCAGAGAGCAGCACCCGTGTCGCGGGTGTGGGACGCACCGCCCTCCTGGTCGCCGCGGCGCGGGCGATCGAGACGTCGCGGCCGGACGCGCCGGCGCGGGACGCGTACGCGGAGCACTTCGTCCGCGCCGCGTCCGGCTGCGCCGACTGGCCGCGCCGCTTCGAGGAGGTGCCCGACGGCGACGCCGATCCGCTGTGGGGCAGGCTGGCCCGCTTCTTCGGCCTGCGCACCCGCGTCTTCGACGACTTCCTGCTCAGCGCCGCGGCCGGCGGCTGCCGTCAGGTGGTCGTGCTGGGCGCCGGTCTGGACACCCGCGCCTACCGGTTGCCGTGGCCGGACGGCAGCACCGTCTTCGAGATCGACCAAGAGGAGGTGCTCGCCTTCAAGCAGTCCGTCCTGGACACGCTGGGCGCCGTGCCGCGGGCTGGACACGTCGCCCTCGCCGCCGACCTGCGCCGGGACTGGACCGGTGCACTGACCGCGGCCGGCTTCGATCCGACGCGCCCGACGGCGTGGCTCGCCGAGGGACTGGTGCCGTATCTGCCGCCGGTCGCGGAGTGGGAGTTGCTCGCGACTATCAACGCGCACAGCAGTCGGGGCAGCGTGCTCGGCTGCGAGGTCAAGTACGGGGTGAACCCGGCCGGGCAGCGCGACTATCCCGTCTACGCGGCGGTGCGGGAGCGGCTCGGGATTGACCTGCTCGCCCTGTTCAGTACGGAGCCCCGTCCGGACACCGTCGCCGACCTGACCGCCCGGGGCTGGAGCACGGCCGTGCACACCCCGTTCGACGTCCCGGGGCGCCATGACGACGCTCTGCGACCCGTGCCGGACGACGCGCTGGCCGCCAACCGGTGGATTCTCGCCGTCCGCTCCTCGGCCTGAACCCCGTGCCGGGTGGGGGCTCTGGAAGGCTCACCCGGGCGCCTGCGTGCAAGCGGTCGCTCCGGTTCGAGGGGCGAGGCAAACCGCCGGGGGAACGTGCCGGCGGCCCGGCCTCGGTTGCGCGAACCGGATATCTCCGTCATCCATGTCGCCGGGCGGCAGTCAAATGACTGATACGAAAGGCGCCGACGGTTTCGACAATGAGGACACTGGTGACGATCCGGAAGGGAACCGCATACCCATGACGGTCATCGACAGGGCTGGACGGAGGACGTCGATGTGGTCGATGCGTTGGTACAGACGTTCTCCGCGGTCATCGAAGGGGTACGGGAGCGCATCGAGAGCACCGGCCCGGCCGATGCGGTGACGCAAGACCTGCTGATCAGCCTGGCCGGCGACCTGGAGAAGCAGAGCTGGATGTTCCAGGCCGAGGACCGGAGCTGAGGCGAGTGGGGACGGTTCGCCTTCTGCCACGTATTGCCTCCATGAGCAACTGTTCGTCGCCGCCGCCGCGACCGGTTTCCTCCTGCTGCTCGTCGCCGACCTTCTCTTCTCCGGCGTCAAAGGGGCATGCGCACCGCGCATGCCCCTTTGACGCGTCCTACCGTCCGGGCTCGCCCGGCACCACGAGACCCTCAACCGTCACGTCAGAGACCGCCCGGCGCAGGTCCGTCCATGCCGCATCCGAGATGGCACGCGCGAGCTTGCCGTTCTTCAGCAGGTTACGGACGGTCAGGTCCTCGATCACGAGTCGGGTAGCCGGGGCGCAGCGATGCGCCCCGGCTACCCGACTACTTGAACGCCCGCTTGACCTGCTGCATCACACTTGACGGTCAATCAGTTCCCCTGTGAGTCAAGGGTGTCGACCAGTAGCCCGTGGACGCCGCGTCGCCCTGACGGCGATTCGAATTTCCCTGCCCTGCTCCGCAGGAGTCCGTTTCCTCCCCAACCTGAAGACCGGGGTATCCACGGAGAAATCCCGATCACACTTTGTCCGGTTGCTCGGAAACGTTGCCCTCGTGCTCCTCCCGCAGCCACTCGGAGTGGTACCGCTCGGCCCAGGACTGGCTGACGTATCCGGTGCGCATGCCCAGCCGCGCCTCGGGGTCCTCGAACGCCGTGCGCATGTGTCCGAACAGGACGAAGGTGATCGTCCAGGCGAGCAGATCGTGGATGAAGATCGCGCTGGTGCGGGAGATAAAGGGCGCCAGTCCCATGAGCCACATCAGCAGACCGGTGAACATCATCACGAGGACGGCGCCGGCGATCCAGCCCGCGTAGAGCTTCTGGCCCGCGTTGAACTTGCCGGCCGGGCGTACGGCGCCTGCGCGCGGCTTGCGGCCACTGCCGGTCGTACGCCGCGAAGCGGTTCAGTCGGCGCAGGTCCGCGCGGAAATCGGCGGTCAGGAGCCCCAGCAGGAAGGGCAGCGGCAGGCAGATGCCCGACCACTTGTGCACGGTGGCCACCAGGTACCGCCGCCCGACGAGCTGAGCGAGCGGCCCGAGGTGGAGGCAAGCGGCCGAGACCAGGCACAGCAGCATCAGCCAGCCGGTGGCCCGGTGAACCATGCGCTGGGCGGTGCCGAACCGGCGGATGCCCCCGGCGGGGTCAGGACCCGTCGCCGTGCCGGTCGGCGCCGTCGAGCCAGCCGTCGATCGCATATCCGCGCTCCTCCCAGTAGCCGGGAACGACCGTGTCGGTGACCGAGATGCCGAACAGCCACTTGGCCGACTTGTAGAAGTACATGGGGGCCACGTAGAGGCGGACCGGTCCGCCGTGCTCGTGGGGGATGGGCTTGTCCTGCATGTTCAGCGCCACCAGGACGTCGGAGCGGCGGGCCTGTGCCAGGCTGAGGCTCTCGCTGTAGGCGCCGTCGAAGCAGGTGAAGCGGACCGCCGCGCCCGGGGAACGCACTCCGGCGGCGTCGAGGATGTCCGCGAGTTTCAACCCCTTCGAAGGGTGTCTTGTCCACCCGCCATCCGTCCGTGCACAGCATGTCGCGCACGATCCGGGTCTGCGGCATGGCGCGCAGTTCCTCGAGCGTGTAGGTCTTTGGCTTGTCCACCAGTCCGCCGACCCGCAGCGCGTAGTTCGTCTCGTTCTTGTGCGGCACCGAGCCGACGACGCTGAAGTACCGGAAGCCGCCCGGGTTGGGCAGCAGTCCGGTCAGGCCCGTGGCGTCGACCTGGGAGGCGGCGCCGAGGAATCCCTCCCAGCCGCGCTGCAGATAGGGCGCGGCGGCGAGCCCGGCGGCGCCCGCGCCGAGCATGCCCCGCATCGCCCGTCGTGCCACCGGTGTGCCCTCGGCACTCCGCTTCGGCTTTTCTGCCATGGTCCATTGCTCCTTCGGGGTGGCGATGGTCCCGGCGCTATGCGCCGCACGGGGCGGCACCGGCCGGGCGGGCTCACACGTGTGAACGCGGTCGAGTCATCACGACATCCGTCCCAGTTCAGGCGGTGACGATGCTTCATGCAGCCCTCGGACTGTCAACAACGAGACGCGAGCGGCGGGGCACCTCGCACCCGGCCCGACACGCGCCGGCGCACACACATGTGACCGGACGCACCCCCGCGCCGTCGGCGGACCGGGGCCGCCTCGGCCCAGCAGGGCCGCGGGAGCTGTTACGCTGTGAGCGACGTAGATCATGTATCAAGGAGTCGCAGACATGGTGGGTGAAGACGACATCTCCGGATGAGCTCCGGATCTGACGGCCACCGGACGCGCTGAGGAGCGCCGCCGAGGTGGTCTGTCTTGTCGTACCCCTTTCCCTCACGTCTGCCCAGGGCAGAGATATCTTCGCTGCCCGCAATTCGTCCAAGGTCACCCCCATGTCCGACGTCGCCATCGTCTGCTCGAACCTGTCCTTCGCCTGGCCCGACGACACCCCCGTCTTCCACGACCTGTCCTTCGCCGTGGCCGCCAGCCGTACCGGCCTGGTCGCCCCCAACGGCTCCGGTAAGAGCACCCTGCTCAAGCTGGTCGCCGGTGAACTGAAACCCGCCACCGGTTCGGTGTCGGTCAGCGGGACGCTGGGCCACCTCCCACAGAGCCTGCCCCTGACCGGCGACCTCACCGTCGCCGAGGTGCTCGGCATCGCCGGCGTGATCCGCGCCCTGGACGCCGTCGAGTCCGGCGACGTGAGCGAGGAGCACTTCACCACCATCGGTGACGACTGGGACATCGAGGAGCGCACCCGCGCCCAACTCGACCGCCTGGGCCTCGCCGACCTCACCCTGGACCGCAGCCTGAGCACGCTCAGCGGCGGCCAGGTCGTCTCGCTGGGCCTCGCCGCCCAGTTGCTCAAGCGCCCGGACGTGCTGCTGCTCGACGAGCCCACCAACAATCTCGACCTTCACGCGCGGCACAAGCTCTACGACGTGCTCGCGGACTTCACCGGCTGCCTGCTGCTGGTCAGCCACGACCGTGCCCTGCTCGACCGCATGGAACGCATCGCCGAACTCGGCAGCGACGAACTGCGCTTCTATGGCGGCAACTTCACCGAGTACGAGGAGGCCGTACGCGCCGAGCAGGAGGTCGCCGAGAAGAACGTCCGCAACGCCGAACAGGAGCTGAAGCGGGAGAAGCGGGAGATGCAGCAGGCCCGCGAACGCGCCGAGCGCCGCGCAAGCAACGCCGCCCGCAACCTCAAGAACGCCGGCCTGCCCCGTATCTTCGCCGGCAACATGAAGCGCGGCGCGCAGGAGTCTGCGGGCCGGGCCGGGCAGATGCACGCGGCCCGAGTCAGCGACGCCAAGGCCCGCCTCGACGAGGCCGGACGCGCGCTGCGCGAGGAGCAGCGTCTTACCCTGGAGCTGCCCGACACCCAGGTACCGGCCGGGCGCAACCTCTTCATCGCCGAGGGGATGCAGGTCCACCACGGCGACCGGCCCGTGTTCGCCGAAGGGGGGGTCGACCTGACCGTCCGCGGCCCCGAGCGCATCGCGCTGGCCGGGCCCAACGGCGCCGGCAAGACCACCCTGCTGCGGCTGGTCACCGGCGACCTCGCTCCGGACAGCGGGGACATCAAGCGCAACGACGGCCGGATCGCCTACCTCTCGCAGCGCCTGGACCTACTGGATCTGGACCGCACCGTGGCGGAGAACTTCGCCGCGTTCGCCCCCGAGCGGCCCGAGACGGAGCGAATGAACCTGCTCGCCCGCTTCCTCTTCCGGGGCGCCCGGGCACACCTGCCGGCCGGTGTCCTGTCCGGCGGCGAACGGCTGCGCGCCACCCTGGCCTGCGTGCTGTGCGCCGAACCGGCTCCCCATCTGCTGCTGCTCGACGAGCCCACCAACAACCTCGACCTGGTCAGTGCGGGCCAGCTGGAGAGCGCGCTCAATTCTTACCAGGGCGCCTTCATGGTGGTCAGCCACGACGAGCGGTTTCTCTCCGAGATCGGAGTGAACCGCTGGCTGCGGCTGGCCGACGGAGCGCTCAAGGAGACGGGGGCACCCGCGGTGTGAGCCGCCAGCGTGTGACATAGCCCGTCCGAGGCCGTGCGCCCGGCGGGCCGACCACCGATCACGTTGGACGGATCCCCGTGCCCCAGCCCGCTCTGCTCGCCCATGACCTCGTCCGCGTCCTGGGCGGCCGCCATGTCCTCGACGGTGTCTGTCTGACCGCCTCCCCCGGCCACCGCATCGGCCTGATCGGGGAGAACGGCGTCGGCAAGTCCACCCTGCTGCGGGTGCTGGCCGGCGTGGACGAACCCGACGCCGGAAGCGTCACACGCCCCGGCGACCTCGGCTTCCTGCACCAGGAGATGCCCTTCGACGCCGACTCCACCATCGCCGCGGTGCTCGACGAGGCGCTACGCGAGGCCCGCGAGGTCCTCGCGGAACTTCAGCGGCTCGGCGAGGAGTTGGCCCGGGTCCCGGAGGGGGACCCGGGCCATGCGGAACTCCTCGACGCCTACGGCAGGCGGCTGGAGCAGGCACAGGACCGGGAGTCCTGGGACGCCGACCGCCGCGCGGCCGGAGTGCTGGAGGGTCTGGGCCTCGGCACGCTCGGGCACGACCGCACGCTCGGCTCGCTGTCCGGCGGGCAGCGCGGCCGGCTGGCCCTGGCCGCGCTGCTCGTGCGCAGGCCGTCGGCGCTGCTGCTGGACGAGCCGACCAACCACCTCGACGACGGTGCCGCCGCATTCCTGGAAGAGCAGGTCCGCAGACTGCCCGGGGCCGTGGTCGTCGCCAGCCACGACCGGGCGTTCCTGGACGCCGTCTGCACGGACCTGATCGACCTCGACCCGGCGGTGGACGGTCCGGTCCGCTACGGCGGCACCTACAGCGCCTACCTCGGCGAGAAGCGCGCCGAGCGGGAACGCTGGGAGCGGCGGTACGCCGAGGAGCAGGAGGAACTGGAGGAGTTGCGGCACTCGGCGGGCGTGAGTGCGCACCGCCTCGCGCCCGACCGGGGACGGCGCGACAACGAGAAGATGGGCTACGGCCACCGGGCCGGCCGGGTGCAGAACCAGATCTCCCGTCGTGTGCGCAACGCCACCCGGCGGCTGGACGAGCTGGAGCGCGTCCAGGTCGCCGAGCCGCCCCGGCCGCTCAGGTTCGCGGCCGGTGAGCCGGCCGCGCCTGCCCAGGAGGGCCCGCAGCCCCTGGTGTCCCTGCGGGACGTCCGGGTGCCGGGCCGGCTGGCGCTCGGCGGTCTGGAGGTGACGGCTACGGACCGGCTGCTGGTCACCGGCGGCAACGGGGCCGGCAAGTCGACGCTGCTCGCCGTCCTGGCCGGACGTCTTCCGGCCGAGGGCGAGGTGCGCAGGCGGCGTCGGCTGACGGTGGGGCTGCTCAGCCAGGACACCGTGTTCGACCGGCCCGACCGCACGGTCCGCGGCATATACGAGCAGTCGCTGGGTGTCGAGCGGGCCGAGCAGGTGCCGCTGACCTCGCTCGGTCTGATGCACGAGGCCGACCTGGGCAAACCGGTCGGGCATCTGTCCGTGGGGCAGCGTCGGCGGCTCGCGCTGGCCCTGCTGATGGCCCGCCCGCCCCAGCTGCTGCTGCTCGACGAGCCCACCAACCACCTGTCCCCCACCCTGTGCGACGAGCTGGAGGCCGCGCTCGGCCCCGGTCCCGGCGCGGTCGTCCTCGCGAGCCACGACCGCTGGCTACGGAGGCGGTGGCAGGGCCGCGAACTCCGGCTGGAGCAGGGGCGCACGCGGCGGGAGGAGGCGACGGCCCGTTCCCGGCCCTGACCTGCGCTCACCGCGCAGGGTGCCGTATACTGCGAGCACACCACCCCCAAGGACTCACCGGTCCAACTGGTGATGATCCTTGCCCTCGACAGGAGTCACCTGCCAAGATGGTGATGTGAATCTTAACCATGTCTTCCTATGCGGACAGCCTGCCCTGGACTTCGTCACCACCCTTCGTGCCCGGCGCTCGACCCGGTTCGAGATGTTCGTGACGCCGGAGCGGCTCGACGCCTGGTACGTGGAGTCCGGGCTCGTGGACACGATCACGCCCTGCGAGGAGGACGACGTCCGGGAGGCGACCGCCGTGCGCGAGGCCATCTACCGGCTCGTCACCAACCGCCGGCTCGGTGAGGAGAGTTCGACCGCGAGGCACTCGCCGTGGTCAACACCACCGCGCGCAAGACCCCCGCGACGCCGCAGCTCACCATGGCCGGGCGGCACACCGAGGCAACCCCCGGGCAGGCCCTGGCGACCATCGCCCGGCAGGCCGTCGAACTGCTCAGCGGCCCGGACGTCCCCCTGCTGAAGGAGTGCGGCAACCCGGAGTGACACGGGTCTACATCGACCGTTCCCGGGGCATGCGGCGCCATTGGTGCGGCATGGAGTCCTGCGGCAACAAGATCAAGGCCGCCGCCTACCGCGCCCGCAAGAAGACCGCGTCCGCCGTCACCGCGCGCTGAGCCCCTGCCCGGCGACGCACGGTCCCCAGGACGCGGGGAGATACGTGTCAGGAGACGTCCACCGCCTGCGCGGACCACGGACGGTGTTGCCGGTACGCGCGAGGTGACGTACCCATGACGCGTTTGAACGCGGTGCTCAGGGCGCTGTCCGAGCCGTAGCCGACCGAGAGTGCGATGGAGGCGACGGTGTCCCGGCCCTGACGCAGCCGCTCGGCCGCGAGTTCGATCCGCCACTGCGTGAGGTACTCGTACGGCCCCCGGCCGACCGTCTTCTTGAACCGCGGGACCAGAGTGGCGCGCATCAGCACGGCACGGTGTTCGGGGGACAACCGGTACAGGAGCGGCTTGGCCACCAGGGCGTCGTGCACCGCCTCGGTGCTGTCGGCGCCCGACACGGGGTCGTTATTGGTGACTCCGATGACCTCCCTGTGTGCGTGGGGCTTGCGCACCCAGTCGATGACCAGATGCCGGGTCACGGCGAAGAGCCAGCCCCGGACGGACCCCTCCATTCCGAGCAGATGGTCGATGTTCCGCCAGGCCCGGATGATGGTCTCCTGGACGATGTCCTCGGCGAGTCCGTGGTCACCCAGCATCTTCTCCGCGTACGAGACAAGGCCGTCCCGGTGTTCCCTCATGATGGTGCGGAGCAGATCGGAACGGGACACAGCCATGAGGGGCGTAGCCATAGTGTTCTGAACCATCCTGGTTCTCTGTCGTGCGGCGACCGGAGGCCGGATGTAACCCCCGCATTCGCACAGCAGGCAGCTCGCAGCGTGCATCGCGTGCCGAGCGGACAGTGTCACACACATTGCTGGGACCGGCCAAACACGCACACCTCTTACTCGACTGTCCCACGGCAGTCACACGTGTTTCCTCGGGGTCGCCTGGTTCCGCGGTGCGGGACCCGGAGTCTCCGGCGTCGTCCGTGCCCTTCCTGCGTGTGTTCCGGCGAGACAGCACACCGGGCGATGCGGATCCGGCCCGTCCCCGCCGGTGCTGGGACACGCACGGTGACCTTGTCGTGGCCCGCGTCCGCTGTGGCCTCGGGCTGGCCGAGGCCGCGGGTGGAGGGGTACGACACTCCCCCGGTCATGGTGCGCGGGCAACGGCAGCGGCTCGGTAGCCGGTGCGCCTCCTCTCGTACCGCTCTGCCGTCGGAGCTGATCGAGGCCGTCATGGCGCTGCGGGATGCCGTGTGCGGCTCCTGTCTGCCCGCCGCCTGTGGGTGCCCGGGGGTCCTGGAACGTCCCGGGAGGCTCGGCTGCCGAGTCCGCCTGACGGCGGCCGGCACACAACCCTCGCGGACGCAGGCGTGACGCCGCTGAACACACCTCCCCCGCGCCCGCGTAGGTTTCTGATTCACACCTCCCGCAGCCGGTCCCCCTCCGGGACCCAACCGCGACGAGAGGATTTTGAACGACCATGCCGAAGGTCCTGCGCGACGACGACATCGTCCGCGTCGAGAGCAACGTCTATGCCGTGTCCGGCAGCAACACCAACTGGGTGATCATCAAGGACGGCGACAGCTGCACCCTCGTCGACACCGGCTACCCCGGCGACCGTGACGCCGTGCTGGCTGGAGACCGTCGGGCTGAACGCGCGCTCCGTGACCGCAGTCCTGGTCACGCACGCGCACAACGACCACATCGGTGCCGCCGAACACCTGCGCGCCGGGTACGGCGTACCCGTGCTCATGCACCGGGACGAGGTGCCGCACGCCCGCCGCGACTTCCTTGACCAGGTGTCTGTCGGACAGGTACTCGGTCAGGCCTGGCGGCCCGGTGTACTCCTGTGGGCCGTGCACGCCTTGCGCGCCGGGGGCACCACCCATGTTCCGGTCCCGAGCCGCAAGCCTTCCCCGCGCCGGAAGCACTGGACCTGCCCGGCGCTCCGGTTCCTGTGCACACCCCGGAACATACCAAGGGTCACTGCGCATACCACCTGCCTCACAGCAGCGTCCTGATCACCGGCGATGCCATGGTGAGCGCGCACCCGACGTCGCGGATCAGCGGACCGCAGTTGCTGCCCGGCATGTTCCACACCGACCGCGCGCGGACTCTCGACTCCCTGGCCATGATCGAGGACATGGACGCCAGCATCATCCTGCCGACCACGGCCCCGTGCACCACGGCCGCCCTGGCCGCCCGCGAGCGCGCCGACCGGTGACAAATCCAGAACAGTCAGGCGGACGACACCCACGTCCGTCGACACACAACGCTCTATAAGGGGCCGCCACGGGAGATTCGACGACACATCTGCCGAACAACCTGTTCGAAGGGAACGTCGTGCGGGTGGAGGTCACACGCCGATGAGCCGTTGCCGCTGTTGCCGCTGTTGCCGCTGTTGCCGAGAAGCCGGCACGACCTGCACATGCAGGCACATCGGCGCTTATCGTGAAGAGCGAACATGCCCGGCGAGCCGTCGGCGTCGACACTTATCTGCACAGGGCCCTCGGCCTGGGTACCATGCGCAGCATCATTCATATCGAGGGAGTGAACGGTTGTGACCAGCCAGTCAGCCGCCACGCTCCGATCGCGGTACGTAGAACAAGCCGCGTCGGACCTGGAGGAGAACCGCCGCCGACAGCAGGAGCTGGCGAAGAGGATCACGGTGCTGAAGCAGGAGGAAGCCCTCCTGACAGACATCTTGAACCTCGCCGAGCGGTACGAGGGCTTCGCGGACCCGTCACGTCTACCCGAGCAGTTGCAGGAAGAGCCCGCCGTCGCGAAGGCGGAGCGGGCCTCCGGCGGAGCCGCGTCGCGGCGCCCGGTGTCGGCCAGGACCGCTGCGGCGGGCGGCACGGCGAAGACCGGCGCGAAGGCGAAGTCGCGCCGTCCTCTGCTCGGTGACCTCTTGGCGGATCTGCTCGGCAACCACAAGGAGCCGCGCCTGGCCAAGGAGTTGCGGGACGAGCTCATGAAGAAGTACCCGGACCGCAACCCCACGCCGCAGGTGGTGCGGAACACCCTCGAATCTCTGGTCGCCAAGGGACGCATCCGGCGTCACAAGCGGCAGCGCTCCGTCATGTACACCCTGGTGAAGCCGGGCGCTGCCGACGACGCTTCCTAATGCTGTTGTCAAGCGGCCGTAGTCACTGGAGGTGTGACTTGGTAGCACCGTCGGTCACGGATCAGGGCCCACAGGACGTTGACGCGTCGGCGGGCCAGCGCGAGCACGGCCTGGACGTGCTTCTTCCCCTCGGCGCGTTTGCGGTCGTAGAACTTCCGCGAGTTCGGGTCGCAGCCAACGCTGACCAGCGCGGACGTGTAGAAGACGCGCTGGAGCCTTCGGTGGTAGGTGACCGGCCGGTGAAGATTGCCGCTGACCTTGCCCGAATCACGTGGCGCGGGGGCGACACCGGCGAAGGCCGCCAGGGCGTCCGGAGAATCGAACTCGTCCAGGTCGCCGCCGACGGCAGCGAGGAACTCTGCGCCCAGCACGGTGCCGATGCCGGGGACGCTCAGGACGATGTCGGCGAGTTCGTGCTCGCGAAACCGGCCCTCGATGAGCTTGTCCATTTCGGAAACCTGCTCGTTGAGGGCTATCACCTCCTCGGCCAGAGTGTGGACCAGCTTCGCGATGGTTTTCTCCCCGGGGACGGCGGTGTGCTGCCGCTCGGCGGCCTCGACCGCGACCTCGGCCAGAGCCCTCGCGTTGCGAACCTTGCGGTTGGCCAGCCACTTCGTCAGCCGCGCGACTCCAACTCGGCGGGTCGCGGCCGAAGTCTGGTAGCCCGTCAGCAGCCTGAGCGGGCCAGTGTTGGTGACATCCAGGGCCCGTTCCAGGGCGGGGAACATGCTCAGCAGGGTGCCGCGCAGGCGGTTGACCACGCAGGTGCGGTCCTCGACCAGGTCGGACCGGCGTCCGGTCAGCAGCTTCAGCTCGATGGCGGCCTCGTCGCCGGGACGGATGGGCCGCAGGTCGCGGCGCATCCTGGCCTGGTCGGCGATCACGTAGGCGTCGCGGGCATCGGTCTTGCCCTCGCCGCGGTAGCCGTCGGAGGCCCGGTTCACCAGGCGGCCGGGCATGTAGAGGACCGACTGGCCGTGGCTGATCAGCAAGGCCAGCAGCAGCACGGGTTCCCCGCCGGTCATGTCGATGGCCCAGGTGACCTCGCGGCCATCGGCCAGGTCCAGGACATCACCGATCAGCTTCAGCAGCTCAGGCTCGTCGTTGGCCACCCGCCGCGACAGCAGCGTCTTGCCGTCCGTGTCCAACGCGAGGCCGTGATGGTGGCTCTTTCCACTGTCGATCCCCGCCCATATCCGGCTCATCATGCTCCTGACGTGCGTGTTCGTGCTGTACGTACCACAGACGACTTCGCCGGCATTGCTCTACGCAGCGACTTGCTCGCACTTCCTAATCGGCGGCCGAGTCGTCGTGGGATGCCGGGCGGCGAAGCGTCGTACGCCACGAGACGGCAGCCGCCTGATAGCCACACCCAGCACCCCTGGGCGACCCAACCCTACGAATGGCTCGATCAACCCGATCAACAAGGTATAGCCCGCCTGACGTCTCCGCTCGTCCCGCGGGCGGTGGTCCCCGGCCAAACACCTGTGTGCCCTGCGACGCGAGCCCGCCACGCGGGACGGTGCGGCGCTTTCGGGCGGTGCGGCGTGGAGTTCGTCCTGCAGCACCGCGTCCGCCAGTCGTGCCACCTGGCTCGGCCGCCGGCGCTCACGGGTGTGGTCCTGGCCCCGCCACACGGTGTCGAACGCGGCGTCCTCGATGTCCCGCCGCAGCCGTACGGCCTCCGACTGTGCCACCGCATCCCCGACGGCGGCCGGCAGCGTCGCCGCCGCGTCCCCGGCAGGGCTCGTGTCGGCCTCCGGCGAGGCGTCCCCGATCCTCAGGACGGCTGTCAGAGCGGCGAGTACGGACTTGCCCGAGGCCAGGCGTTCCTCCGCGCGGCAACGCTCCGGCGAGTCGGCCGGTCCGGTCCGCGCGAACCGCGCTTGCAGCCCGTGGCCTTGCCGGTGCACCCCAACGTCGCGGGCGAGGGCGCGATGGCCACCGCCGTCGAGACCGCGCTCACGCGTCACGTGTGGCGCCGCTGACGTTCCACGTGTGGCACCGGTGCGCCCCGTCAGTGTCCTGGGGCGGCCCGGCACGGTTCTGTGCCGGGCCGGTTCTTTCGGTACCGCGACTCCGCGCCCGGATTCACCGTCGGAGGAAGCTGGATACCGACGGGCCGTACCCGGAAAGCACGACGCTTTCCGCCCAGTTCCACACCTGCATGTCGGCGGGCCACTGATACTTCTCGGCGTGTGCCGCGTCCCGGGGCGACCGCAGGCGGCGACGAGCGGGCCGAGAGTGGAACGAGGGTGCTCGGCGGTCCCTACGTGTGTGCGTCATCGATGCCATGTCCTGCCCTCGCTCTCCGTGGTGTGGGTGTGGCTGAGGAGGAGCGGGTCCCGTGCAGGGGGGCCACGGGACCCGCGGTCGGGGGAGGGACGCGTCAGGCGGCGGCGCTGGCGTTGATCGTGACGGGGACGTTGTCACGCGTCGCCTTGGAGTACGGGCAGATCTGGTGGGCGGCGTTCGCGAGTTCCTGGGCGGTGGCCTGGTCCACGCCGCCGAGGACTGGACTGAGAACCGCGGAGAGGGAGAACTCGCCGTCGTCGCTGTGGGTGAGGGTGATCTCGGCCGTGATGGTGGTGCTGGCCAGCCGGATCTTGCGCTGGGTGGCGGCACTGCGCAGGGCGCCGAGGAAGCAGGCGGCCCAGCCGGCGGCGAGCAGTTGCTCAGGGTTGGTCGCGGTGCCGGCGCCGCCGAGCTCCTTCGGGTAAGCGAGACTGGTCTCCAGCAGGCCGTCGGAGGAGTGGACGTGACCGCCGTTCCGGCCCTCTCCGTCGACGTCGACAACGGCGGTGTAGCTGACTGCCATGACTGGTGCTCCCCATCTGGGTCGAATGGTCCGGTGACCTCCTGACCAGGACTGAATCTCATATCACTAGTTGAGGAGGTGATGAAATCATGGCAGCTTTTGCATCACCCGTCAAGGCAGTGATTTCTGCCTTTCCGCGGGAGCGCGAGGTGTACGGACCCCCACACCCCCGCCCCCTCATATGATCCTGGAGTACGACCCGTCTCCACACACACGTGTGTGCATCCAGGACACACCTGTGAGGCAGCCGCCGTACGGCGACGGCCCCTTACGGCAGTCGGAAGCCGAGCTGCTCGGCGGCTGCCGCCGGTTCACACCCGATCCCGGCCGTACCCCGCCGATCTGAACCATCTCCTTGCTGCGGCTCGTGTAAGTGGCAGGATTCACGTTGGTCGGTGACCGCGGCGAGGAAAGGCTGATGAGCATGTCTGAGGAGTTGACGAGGTCTTTCGAGGTCCGCTGGGACGACGTGGACCCCCGCGACCTGCTGAAGGCCGGGGTCGCCGGTGTGTCGCTCGGCGAAGAGGTTCGCTATCTCCGCGAGGTTTTCCCGCTCGAAGTGGTGACCGTGGCCTCCCGTATCGTCGGCCTGAGCGCGGACGGAGCACGATGGCGCTTCGAGCACACGTTTTCGCAGGAGGGCGGGGAGAAAGCCGCCGTCGTGCGCACCCTAGGCGCGTGGATCGGCGTCGGCGCACGCAGGATCGCCCCGACGCCGGCCGGCGTGCTGACCGCCCTGGAGGCGGCCCGGGCGGCCGACTGCGAGACCCTCGCGTCGAAGTCCTGAGCCCGCGTACCCGGCCAGCAGCCGTGGGGGGGGGTGCCCCTATGTGTTTGGTCAAGGTCGAGGGCCAGTAGGTTCGTGTGGTCGAGAGTGGGGTTAAGCCGTAGGGGTGTGTATGGGGGATGGCCAGGTCACGATCAAGCTCACGAGTGACGAGGCACTGGTGCTGTCGCACTGGCTGGAGAAGCTCCAGATGACGGACCTCAGTCGCGTTGTTGACGATCCAGCGGTCTGCGCACCGATCCATCGGATCGCCGGAACTCTGGACAAAGTGCTTCCTGAGCTGTTCGCACCCGACTATGACCAGCGGCTTGAGGCCGCTCGTGAGCGACTTCGGCCGGAGGACTGGCCGATCGGTCTGCCCCTTATCTGGCCCCTGTGGGTTGGGGTTCATAGAAGGTGCCGTCGCGGAGCATGGCGAAGAGGACGTCTGCCCGGCGTCGGGCCAGGCAGAGGAGGGCCTGGGTGTGGTGCTTGCCCTGAGCGATCTTCTTGTCGTAGTAGGCCCGGGATGCCGGGTCGGCCAGTGCGGCGAACGCGGAGAGGAAGAAGGCCCGTTTGAGCTGCTTGTTTCCTCTCCTGGATGGCTGTTCGCCGCGGATCGAGGAACCCGAGCTCCGGGTCGCCGGGGCGAGTCCCGCGTAGGCGGCGAGGTGGCCGGCGGTGGGGAAGGTGCCGCCGTCACCGACCTCGATCAGGATGCGGGCTCCGGTCCTGACGCCAACTCCCGGCATGGACATCAGGACCTTCGAAAGAGGGTGGGCCTCCAGGAGTTCCTCGATCCGCCCGGCCAGCAGCTTGCGCTGGTCAAGGACGGCCGTCAGTGAAGTGGCCAGGCTCGGGACGATCAGCGCGGCCGCCTCGGTGCCGGGAACGGTGACGGTCTGCTCGTCGAGGGCAGTGAAGATCTCGTCGACCAGGCGCTCGGCCATCCTGGGGCCTTCGGCCGCAGCAGGGTGATCAGCCGACGGCGGCCGGCTTTGCGGATCTGGACCGGTGACCCGAACCGTTCCAGCAGCGAGAGGACAGCCGGATGCTGTAGCCGCGGCCCCAGGACCCGTTCCAGCGACGGGTGGATCTGGGTCAGCAGGCCGTGCAACCGGTTCGCGACCCGGGTGGCCTCGCCGGCCAGGTCGTCGTCGAAGCCGACGATCATCTCCAGCTCGGCGATCGTCTCGTCCTCGCCGTCGATGGCCCGCAAGGTGTGGGGCATCGCCCGGGCGGCGTCGGCGATGATGAACGCGTCCCTCGCGTCGGTCTTGGCCTCCCCCGGGTAGAGGTCGGCGATCCGCCGCATCGTCAGCCCCGGGAGATAGGCGACCGGGCAGCCCATGTCCCTGGCGACCGCCAGCGGCAGAGCCCCGATTGAGGCTGGCTGGTCAACGACCACAAGTACGGTCCCGTGCTTGGCCTGGAGCTTCGCGAACAGCTCGCGGAGCTTGGGCTCGGTGTTGGGCAGGCGCCTGTCGAACGCCTTCTTCCTGGCCGAGGTGACGGCGGTGGCGTGGTGTTCGCCCTTGCCGACGTCCATGCCGAGGAAGACGTCGATGTCGCCGGTGTCGATCACGTGCACCCCTCCATCACGCTTTCGTCCGGCCTGCCAGGGCACCGAGCTGCCACATCCACGTTACGGAGAGCTCTTCCAGCTCGGGTGAAGCCGGTGCTCAAGCCCCTCATCAGCGGTCCGTCGATGCCTCCGGGCCCGGTGACACCACCCCCCGGATCATCAACAACAAGGGGGGAAGTCATGCCGGACCCGAAGCCCGGAGGCCCCGTTGCGGAGCCACGAAAACAGGTAACGGGGGGGGGGCGGCCGACCTCACATCGGGTAAGAGTGCGAGGACGGCCGCCCCGTTCCCGCGGCCGGGCCGACCAGTGCAACCCCGACCGCAGGAGTTCTTCTCCGGGACAACCGGACGGAAGCCGGGGCGGGTTCACCGAGGGGACGGGAAGTGCCAGGCGCACTGCGCATGCCGCGCCGCCCCCGGCGCGGAACGGCTGTCGGCCCGTGCGGCGGCTTCTCGTCCGGCGTCGCCTCATCCTGCGTCTTCGAGCCCGCGATGACCGGAGTACCGGATGACGAACGATCCGTCGGTGACCCCTGACCAAGGCCCGTTCCCGGACTCCGCGCGGCTGCGGAGGCATGTGGAGTTCCTCGCCGCCGGGCCACGTGGCCGACGCCGGGCACTGCGAGCCATGCGGCGCGCCGAGGTCTACGTCCATGACGAACTGACCGCCGCGGGTCGGGTGGTGCAGCGGCGGCCGTTCGATGTGCGTCGGCAGATCGGCTCGACGGACCGGTACGGCCACCGGGCGCTTGCCCTCAAGCCGCGCCTGCACCGGCGCCCGCGCGGGGCGAATCTCATCGCCTCACTGCCCAGATCCGGCCCTATGTGCGCACCGCCCGAATCCGACGCCCCCGCCACGGGGCGGCCGCTCGGGGTCCCTGCGCCGTGGGAGCGCGGCGGATGTGGCGCAGGAGGAGAGCTGTGGACTGGTCTGGCACCCGTGCCGTTCCTGTCGTAGGAGGCGCTGCGGGCCGCCCTGTTCCGCCTCGTCAAGGCCCTGGTGTCGGGCGGGTGGCCAGTGACGGCAACCCAGCCTGCTGTCGAGAACACGCTGCGCCGCTCCGCCGGCCGGTGGACCCGGTGCGCGGCGGCGGCAACTCCTTCGACACTGCGCGCCTGAGCGAGGAACTCGTCGCGCTCGGGCCGGTGGAGACGAGGACCTTCCCCGCGGTTGCGGGTGGCCCGCATTTTGTCGCGGCACGGCGCCCCGCGTGCTGAGCCGTGGCCCCGGGGCCATGCCGCGGATCGGCTCGGCGTCGTGGGCCGGGCCGGTGCCGACACGCGCGTCCACGGCGTTTCCGTACATCGCCGCAGCTCCGTTACGACTCCCCACTCCTGCCCGGCGGCACGCCCCGGCTACGGCCCGCCTCGTGGACTCGGTACGTTCCTCCTCCCGCGAGGTGAGCGGGTACGGGTCGGCGAGCCGCGGTGGGATGAGAGGAGGGGATCGGCGCCGAGGCCGGCCCGAGGGAAGACGGTGGGCGCTTCAGGTCATTCGGCCTGCGCCTCGGGAGTGTGCAGCAGGTTTGCGGTGGCCATGTCCCAGTCGACTTCGGCGAGTTCCTGACCTGCGGGAACCAGCTCGTAGGTGTACTCGAGCCACTCCGCCAGCGGTAGCACGGGCAGCTCGAACAGGGCCGCCATGTCACCGGAGGTCAGCTGAAGCCACGCGGTCGCCCGCTCCTCCGGGTTCGACGGCCGCATCTGGACGGCACCGAGGCCGCTTGTCGAGTACAGCCCCTGCTGGAGGAGGTCTCTTCCGATACGCCACAGCACCCGCGGGCCGCCCTCGACGAGAAACTCCACGCATACGCTCAACGGGGCTTTCGGGTCGAACTGGAACTTCGCCTTGATCGCCTGCCGGGCAGAGACATCCAGCACACGCTCGATGTCCAAGGTCATCTGCGGACGACCGGACGCCACCGTTTGGCCGGCCTGTGTACCTGGCTGATCGCCCCTCATGACGAGTGGGTCCTTCCCTGTGGCGGATGCTGGCCCGACCTACTCTCGTCTTCGCGGCACCGGAGTACATAAGTAAGTTGACCGTCCACATCGCCTGCTGTGACGACGGTCCTCGTGGAGTATGTCCGCCAGGCGGACATCTGCCCGTTCTGGGACGTCCTGTCCGGGGCCTCTCCGCAAGGCGGTTCGAGCTTGTGTATGCCACGGCCCGCGAACATCAAGTCATCCGACGGTCACCCCTGCCCCGTGCCTGAACGATGCTGAAACAGCCCGTCCGCGTGTCGGTGCCGGGCGGTCGTCATGCTCGGAGGAGCCAACCGTGAACCGTACTCCCGCCGTCTTCATCCACGGCGCGTGACCGCACGCGCTCTCCTGGGAGTCATGGGCGGAGCGCTTCACCAGCCGAGGGTTCCTCGCCTTCACGCCCGGATGGCCGGGGGAGGCCGCCGCTAGGGACGTACGCAAGGCTCCCGATGCGCTCGGCGGTGTCGGCCTGGACGCCCTGACGGACCACTACGCCGGGATCGTCCGGTCGTTCGACATCTCGCCGGTGATCGTCGGCCACTCGGTCGGCGGGCTCATCGCGCAGCATCTCATCGGCGCCGATGTCGGCCGGACAGTGGTGGCGATCGCCCCCGCTCCGGTCAACGGCATCCCGCTGCCCGCCTCCCGGAGCTGCCTGTGGCCCCCGGCCAGGCGGACGCCGCCGACCGGCTGGTGTCTGTGTCCCCGGAGCAGTTCCACCGCTTCTTCGCCAACACTGTCGCAGCGGAGGAGTCCGACCGGCTCTTCGAGCGCTATGTGGTGCCGGCACCGCGCCGTCTGCTCGCCGACCTCGGATGCGCGGACGCGGACCGCAGCCCGCGCGCCATGGCGGACATCGCCAACACGCGTCGCGGCCCGCGCCTGCTGATCTCGGGGCAGGAGGACCGACTGATACCCGACTCCGTCACGCGCGCCGCCTACAAGCAGTACGGCGACTCCACGGCCGTGACCGACCTGAAGCAGTTCGCGAACCGCGCCCACTCGCTGGTCATCGACAACGGATGGCGCTTCGTCGCCGACTACGTGATCGGCTGGCTCGACGAACACGGCATCCGGGACGACCACGGCTTTGGAGTTCGCGGTGAGCTTCGGCAGCACGGGCCGTCCTAGTCGTGCGACTGAGGACCGGGCGTGCGGTGACACCGGGCCGGCCGTGCGGTACCCGTCAGTCCCGGTCCGGCCGGCGCAGGGCGTCCCGCAGCGCCACCCGGGACGCGATGCCGAGCTTCGGATAGATCTGGTACAGGTGGGCGCCGACGGTGCGGTGTGAGATGAACAGCCGCTCGGCGATCTGCCTGTTGGTCAGGCCGGTGGCCGCGAGTTCCGCGATCTGGTGTTCCTGCGCGGTGAGGACCGCCCCGCCCCAGCCGTCCGAGTGCACCACGACCCGCCCGGCCGCCCGCAGTTCCTTGCGCGCACGCTCAGCCCAGGCCGAGGAGTCCAGCCGCTGGAAGGTCTTCAGCGCAGCCGTCAGCGGAGCCTTGGAGTCGGACAGCGCCCGCGAGCGGCGCAGCCGCTCCCCCTGGGCCAGCCGCACCCGGGCCAGCGCGAACGGCCACCGCTCCGCGTCCGGCACGGCCAGTGCCTCGGCGAAGAGGCGGGCCGCCTCGGCGTCGCCCTCCGCCACGAGGGCCTCGGCACCCGCGGCCAGCAGGGCGAGCCGGGGCGAGAGCCCGGCGACGTTCGTCTCGCGCAAAGCGCGCACGTGCGCGACCGCCGCCGCGCGCCGGTCGGTGCGTACCGCGGCCTCCACCAGCTCGAAGAACACCCACGACGCGTGCGCGACGTACGGGAGGAAGCTGCCGGCTGGGCTGATGGCGTTCACCCGGCCGAACGCCGCGTCGAAGTCGCCGTCGGCGATGTCCGCGAGGGCGTGCACGTGCTGCGCGCAGTGGACTGCCTCACCGATACCGCGGGGCGCCGCCCAGTTCGTCATCGCGTCGGCGAGCGCGTGCGCAGTCTCGGTGTCTCCCCGGGACGCGGTCACCAGGCCCTTGGCGTACTGGAAGAACCATGTGCAGACGGAGTACCCGGACCTCTCGCACAGCGTCAGCCCCTCCTCCGACAGCTCCAGGACCTCGGCCCACTGGCCGCGGTGGTAGTCGTCCAGGCACAGGTGCAGCAGGGCACCGATGTGCCGGCGCACCGGGCCGCCCTCGCGCCCCTGCCGAACCAGCCGCCAGGACGCCTCGCGCACCGCCGCCAGCCGGTCCGGGTAGAGCGCGGCGGTCCCCACCCGGACCACCCTGGCGGGATCCGTCCCCTTCGTCGCACCGTCGATGATCTTGTCCAGCTCACGCAGCGTCGCCGCGTCGGCATGGGCCGGGTCGCCCCAGACCCGGGCGGCGACCAGGAGCAGCGGCGGGGGAGCCGGACGCAGCCGGGCGACGGCCGCGTAATAGGGCGCCCACAGCTCCTCGCAGGCCCCGTAGTTGCACAGCAGCAGAAGGAAGTGCAGCGCGTCGATAAGCGCCGGATCCTCTGCGTCGTAGCCGTGGTCGCCCTCCTCGATGGCGCCGACGAGCAGGCGGTGTGCCGTCGCCAGGTCGCCGTCGCTGTTCAGCACCAGTTGTACCGCGGCGGTCGCGGAGCGCAGGGACGCGCCGTGCCCGGGATCCGCCCGCCACGCGTCCTCCAGCAGCTCCGACGCGCTGCGCAGCGCGCCGATCGCCTCGGCGCCCACATAGGCGGCCTCCGACAGCCGGCGGGCGCGGTCGGTGTCCAGCGGACTGAGGTCCGCCGCCCGGGTGAGCGCCGCGATCGCGGCCACCGCGTCCCCGCGGTTCAGGATGCGCCGCGCCGCCCGCTCCAACAGAAGGGCCACCTCCTCGTCGGGCTGGAGCGTCGCCTCCCCCAGGTGCCAGGCCCGCTGTTCCGGCTTGTCGAGGAGGACCCGCGCCAGGGCGCGGTGCGCGGCACGCCGCCCGCTGCTGGTGGACGCCTCAACGACGGCCGACATGATCAGCGGGTGCCGGAACACCAGGCGGCGCGGGGACTCGTCCACACGGACGAGGCCGCCCCGCTCGGCCGGGTCCAGATCCCCCAGGTCCGCGTCGCCGTCCATCTCCCGCGCGGCGGCGGACAGCACCCCGAGGTTACCGGCGCCGTCCAGGGTGGCGAGCAGGAGCAGCGTGCGGGTCGCGGCGGGCAGGGACCGGACCCGGGAGACGAAAAGTGACCGGAGGCGTTCGCCCAGCGGCAGGACGGCCAGCAGGACCTCCCGGGCCCGGCGCTGGTCCGCGCGCAGCGCGCCGGGGAGTTCGAGCAGGGCCAGTGGGTTTCCCTGCGCGGCGTCCAGCACGCGCCG
This sequence comes from Streptomyces niphimycinicus, assembly GCF_018883605.1. Classification (GTDB taxonomy): domain Bacteria; phylum Actinomycetota; class Actinomycetes; order Streptomycetales; family Streptomycetaceae; genus Streptomyces; species Streptomyces niphimycinicus. Next base: position 23,946 of record NZ_JAHLEM010000173.1, read on the forward strand.
ACGCACCAGGTGCGCCAGGTCCGGAAAGTGCAGGTCGACAAGGCGGGCGGCGGGCTCCGCGCCCAGGGCGGGCAGCTCGTACGACGGCAGCCCGGCACCGTCGAAGAAGCTGTCCACTCCGGTCCGGGAGGCGGCGAGGAACCGGATGCGCTCGCCGGACAGCCGCCGGGCGAGAAAGCCGAAGACGGCGGCACTCGCCCGGTCCACCCACGCGAGGTCGTCCACGATCAGCAGGACCGGAGTGTCCTCGGCCGCCGACCGCAGCAGGGCCAGGGCGGCGTTGCAGACGACCAGGCGCTCGGGGGGCGGACCGGATCCGAATCCCAGGGCGATGCTCATGGCCTCCCTACTGGGCGCGCTGAGCCGGTCGAGCGTGTCGTACAGCGGGAGCAGGACCTGGTTCAGTGCCGAGTAGCTGACGTCCGCCTCGAACTCGGCGCCGCCCGCGCGCAGCACGCGCGTGCCCTCCTGGACGGCGGCTCGGGCCACGGCGTCCAGCACCGCGGACTTGCCGACGCCTGGCTGCCCGGACAGCAGCAGGGCACCACCCGCGCCCGGCTCCAGCAACCCGGACACGCGGTCCAGATCGCGTTCGCGGCCCACCAGCGGGTCCGACGATCCGACGCGCAGCGAGTCAGTGAACCCCACCGGCCACCACCCCTTCGCACGCTGTGCCGAACAGCACCGAGGCCAGGGCGCGATGCGACCCGTCCGTCGACCGCATCCCCGCGAAACGTGCCATCTACGTCCCTCCGTCAGCGCCGACCATTGTAGAAGCCGCGCAGGTCGCGCCGCGTGTCGCCTCCGATGGCGCCACGCCCCCGTCACAGTCGGTGACCTGTGGGTTCTTGCTCGGGCGGCGGAACCGCCGTCGGCCGCTGCGCGTCTCGCGGACCGTGGCCATGCCCCGCTCTCACCCGGTCCGGCGGCCTCCTGAACGCCGCGTCGGGCCGGGTGTTCCCGCCCGCCTCGGTCGATTCCCGTGTGCAACAGCGTGCCTGACGGCCGTCACCGTGAACCCACGGCTGCGCCGTTCCGTTCCGCTGCCAGTCGGGAGCCCAGCCGACCGGTCGCTTCGCATGCGAGGGGCCGAACCGCCAAAGGGCCGATGACGCCCCCTCGGGCGATGGATCAACGATCAGAGCGAACTTGCCGGTGAGACCGGGCGGCGTCCCGGTGGCTACAGCCCGAGGTCGAGCGCCAGGCATGAGTAGTACTTCCACGAGCTTTCGGGGTCGTAGGCGCCCTTCGCGCCGCTCGGCACGGCCTCGACCTCGCCTCTTCAGTCAAGTCCTCGAAGCGGATGCGTCCGGGGAGCCGGCCGTAGCGTGCGTGCCTGGCTGCCGCTGCGGCGTGGGACGTGGACTCCTTGCTCATGACCTTCTCTGCTTCCTCGGTCGTGGATGGTGTCCTGCTCGACGGCTGGACCTGGCCAAGCATGCACCCCCGCTCGTCACCCGTCAAGACAGTGACGGCGGGTTTCGACTGCCGGTCCTGCCGTCAAAACCTGCCGGGGCGGGACCCGTACCGGCTCAGAAGGTGTGTTCCGTGGCCTCCGCAACGCTGCCCCACGCCGTGACGGCGGCCGGCATCATCACCACCGCGTGTGCTCGGCGATCTCCGCGCGGATACGGCCGGGCAGCGTGTTCACGTCGCCGATGGTCTCCGCGAGGTCACCGGCCCGGGTGTTGCGGGGCAGGGCCCCTGCGGACAGCGTCCGGTAGGTCTGGATGAGGAGAGAGAGGACCGTGTCGTCCTCGGCGCTGCCCGTCGGTGTCGTCGCCGAGAGGCCGGGCGCGACCAGCCCCGCCCGCCGGATCAGGGAGTACCGGCGCGCCTGTTCCCGGACTGCTTCCGCCGGCTGTGAGCGTCACGGCGTTGGCTTCCACAACCGTGCCGTTCAGCGGGGTCGGGGGTTCCACCCGTTTTCGACCCGGTGGCGTACGGGCACTTCCAGTGCGCCACCGGGCGGCCGCCGCGCCTAGCTAGTTCCCCTGCGTACCCAGCACAACACGCTCCGCAAGAAGCTGGCCACGGAGCGAGACATATGAGCTTGGCATGTGCGCCCCGAACAGGCCGACCGGCTGGTCCGGGAGGACTGTGCAAAACACCAGGTCACACCCGGGTCCGCGGGCCGCTTTCGCGTGAGGTAGGGCATCAGCACCTTACATGGCGGAAATACGCAGGTTACGAAAGTTCCGCAGTGCTCCCGTACGGTTCGAGGAGCCCCACGATTTCCACCTCACGGAGGATCCTTGCACACGCTCCCCACACCGCCCGACTGGCTGACGCACCCCCTGCGCGGGGTGCGGTCGCTACGGGGCCCAGTGCCCTGGGCGGCGGTGGTCCGCAAGGCCCTCGGCGTGGGACCGGTGGTGGCCGTCGGCGTGGCGTCGGGACATACCCCGTTCGGGATGCTCGCCGGACTGGGGGCGATGAACAGGCACCGCGCAGCGGTGCCTGTTGTCCTACGGCTGGTTAGGCACTGAGGAGTTCTGTGGAGGTGGTGGCGGCATGTCGGGCGTCGGGGTCGGGGACGATACCGATTCCTGGGCCAGTGGGGACGGTCAGGTGGCCGTCGTGAAGGACGAAGGGGGCAGTGATGTCACGGGTGTAGTAGCGGGCCGTGGCCGAGATGTCGCCGGGCAAGGTGAAGCCCGGGAGCGCGGCCAGCGCCAGATTGGCTGCCCGGCCCAGCCCGGTCTCCAGCATGCCGCCGCACCACACCGGTACGCCGTTTGCCAGGCACAGGTCGTGGATCCGGCGGGCCTCCAGGTACCCGCCGACCCGGCCGGGCTTGATGTTCACGATCGAGCACGCCTCCTGCCGGATGGCGGTGGCCGCGTCCCGGGCCGAGGTGATCGGCTCATCCAGGCAGATCGGGGTGTCCATCCGGGCTGCCAGCCGGGTGTGCGAGAGCAGGTCGTCCGGGGCGAACGGCTGCTCGATCAGCGTCAGCCCGTAGTCGTCGAGCCGCCGCAGGTGGGGCAGATCCGCCGGACTGTAGGCGGTATTGGCGTCCACCTGCAAGGGGATCTCCGGGCCGAACGTCTCCCGCACCGCTCGCAGCGGCTCGACGTCCCAACCTGGTTCGATCTTCAGCTTGACCCGGGCGTAGCCCGCGCTGAGATAGCCGTCGACGGCGCTGATCAGCTCGTCGACCGTGTCCATGATGCCGACTGACACTCCGACTGCGAGCTCGGTCCGCGTCGCCCCGAGGTACTGGGCGAGGCTGATGCCGGTGGTCGGCAGTTCGGCGTCCAGAACTGCCATCTCGACCGCCGACTTGGCCATCGGATTGCCCCTGATCGGCGGGAGTAGCTCGGGCACCAGCGCGGCGGTCAGCTCGGGTACCGGGAACAGCCGGGGCAGCAGGAACCAACGCAACACCTCCCGGGCCCCGGTCAGGTACTCCGCGCTGTACGTCGGGTCGTCGTCGGTCACACACTCGCCCCAGCCGACGGCTCCATCGACCGTGGTCACCTTGACCAGCAAAGAGTTCCGGTGTTCCTGGGTGCCCAGTGAGGTCCGGAACGGCGAGACCAAGGGCAGGGCCACCGCACGCAACTCCACCTGCTGCAGCTTCATTTCGACACTTCCTTCCGTCGCAGGACGTACCAGCCCGACCGGACGAACCCGTCGATCCGATAACCGTTCTCCATGGCGCCACCGAGCCACTCGCGCATCGCGGACCGCCAGCGCTGGGCGGAAGCTGGATCCCTTTGCCGCAAGGACTCCGCATCCACCGGGGTGGCACACATCAGTACGCCGCCGGTCGCGGCGCGCAGTACTGGCTCGTCGTTGCCGTCGGGCTCGAGTACGGGCACCGCAGCGGCCAGGTTTGGCAACGGTTCCGGGCAGTCCCAGAGTGAGTCCGTCGTGTCGAATCCGTTTGGCCCGGAAGGCATCGTCGGGCAACGGGTTGGGCTTGAGCTTGATGCCGATCTTGGCCAGGTCTGCCGCGAGCGCCTGCAGCGCGTCGGCCGTGTTGTCACCGCTGTTGTAGTTGGCGGGCAGCTCGAAGCCGTTGGGGTACTTGGATTTCGCCTGCTACGACCTGGCCGCGGCCAGGTCGTAGCAGGGTACGGATGGCCCTCGCGCCAGAGCCGGACGCCCGGTCAGTAGGTGGTCACGAGCGGCTTCGTCGGGTCGACGACATACGTGGAGAGCATCTTCGTCGTGACCGTGCCGACGTTGCGGGCATTGTGGATGGCGCCGTTCGGGATGAAGAACGGGTCCCCCGTACGCAGCCGGATGGCCGGCCTGTCGTCGAACTCCATCAGGACGTCGCCCTGGATGATGTAGCCGACCTCGACGCCGGGATGGCTGTGTCGGCCTGATTCCTTGTTCCGGGGAATCTGCACCAGCGTCTGGACGGCATCCCAGCCCTCGGCGGGCGAGGGATGCTGCTGGAGGAGCGTACGGGTGACACCGTCGGTCGGGCCGGAGCCCAGCGGGTGCTGGCCATCGGCGAACGGGGCGGGTTCGGTGGTCTGTGCGGCCGCGGCGGTGGACGACACGGCCGCGGTGCCGAGCGCGGCGGCGGCCGCAACGCCACCGGTACGGAGAAGAAGGCGTCGGTTGACCATCAATGGTCCTTCCGGGAGGGGTGGGTTGGTAACGGCCGTGCATGCAGAACGACCGTTTCCTATCCAGGTAAGCATATGTCTCAACGGACACACATGAAACCAACTCTGCCAATGTAAACACGTATGTGGAAATGCCGGCGCGCCCTACGAGGAACACACACGTGCATGCCGACGTGCGTGGACGGGACGCCATATGTTCAGATGGCCAAGCTACTCAGACAGACGTCAGACAGACCTGCCGCGTGCGTACGGGGCCTCTCGCCCCGATACCGCGACCGGCCCGCCGGCCCGCACTCCTGGTAGCCCGCGCGACCGGTCACTGGTGACGGTTGTACGGCCACTACGAGGCCGCGCCCGGCCGAGGTCCCTCCTGCGCCCCGGAGTTCAGCGGTCGGCGTGATCCGCCTGGATCGCCTGATGGAAGCGCGCGCTACGGAGTGCCGTAGCGTCGTCCGTCCTCTCGTAGCGGGTCAGCGGCAGCGCGGCGGCGGCGTGCCAGCCGTGGGTGTCCCCCAGCAGGCGGTCCACCAGGCCACCGCGTGCAGGCGATGGGCGGCCTGATGCTCTGTCCAGTGGTGGCCGTGTTGCAGGCCGCGGTGACCACGGCCGTACCGGCGGCGGTCGACGAACCCGTCACGTCGGCGCACAGGCCGGACGCCTGGTTAAGGAGAGTGCGGTCGGAAGTCGGCTCCCACTGGTGGGCAGTGGAGCCGTCGCAGGCCGCCAGCACCAGGGCGGTACCGGCCGAGCCGCTCTTGCCGGCGGGCATCACGTACTTGCCCTGCACCCACAACGACCCGTCCCGCCGAGCGTCCCTTTGACCAGCGGCATGGACTCCGCCAAGACGGCGTGGCCCGCCCGAGCACCACGTCAAAACGGTGGACCACGGCGAAACAGTCCGCCTGGAAGGGGGCCATTCTGCCACGCCGTCGTCGCGTCGGCCTGGGCCGCCGCCGTCTCCTCCGCGGCCGCCGGAGCGACGACAGCCGGTGGGCCGAGGTTCCCGAGGGCCAGGGCGGTCACAGCGCCGGCCGCGAGCGCGCCCCAGCCGGGTCTATGTCTGCGCATCGGTTCCTTCGTATCGGGTGTAGGCCGCCTGTCGGCGGGTGTTCTGCTTCTCACACCGCGATGACGTGTGCGGGACGACACCGAGTTCATGTCGGGGCCACCCACGCCGACGACCTGGTTTGCCGACACCTGCGCAGCGGCCGGAAGTGCCTTCCACATGTGTTCGGTGAGCAACGCCCATGCAGTGCGGCGCCGTTGGCTCCTTGACAAGGTTATCCGAAGTGAGCACCCTCGTCACCTGTTAGAGCGATGATGCGTGATGGGTGTGCACCTGTGTTTCACACCTACGAACCCGAACGCGAGGAAGCGACATGATCAGCAGGCGGAGACTGACCCAAGCCATGACGGCGACAGCGGCGGCGGGGGCCGCCGGTCTCACCGGGGCGGGTCAGGCGTCGGCACTCACGGATACCGCAGCCGCCGAGGCAAGGGCCGCGCGGACCCCGCATGGTCTGGGACCCGTACGGCACACCCGCACCGATCTCCTCGACATCGCGTACCACGACGTCGGATCGGCCGACGGCACGCCCGTGATCCTCCTGCACGGCTGGCCCTTCAGCCCGGTCGGCTCCTACACCGAGGTGGCCCCCGCACTCGCGCGGCGCGGATACCGCTGCTACATCCCCTACCTGCGCGGCCACGGAGAGACCCGGTTCCGCCACCAGGACACCTTCCGGTCCGGCCAGCAGGCGGCGCTCGGCACAGACCTGGTCGCCTTCATGGACGCGCTGCGCGTCCCCCGGGCGCTGTTCGCCGGCTACGACTGGGGCGGGCGGGCTGGCGACGTCGCCGCAGCGCTGTGGCCCGAGCGCTGTACCGGCCTGGTCTCCGTGAACGGCTACCTCATCCAGAACCTCGCCGTCACCCGGGAGCCGCTGGCCCCCTCCATCGAGTCGGGCTACTGGTACTTCTTCTACTTCCTCACCGAGCGCGGGCGGAAGGGACTGCAGCGTAACCGGGAAGACCTGGCGCGCGTCGTCTGGCACCGCAACTCGCCCCAATGGCACTTCACCGAAGCCGAGTTCGCGCAGGCGGCACGGTTGTGGACCAACCCGGACTACGTCGACGTGGTGATCCACAGTTACCGGCACCGCCTGGCCGCCGCGCCCGGCGACCCCCGCTACGCCGACCTGGAGCGCAGGCTGCTGGACCAGCCCAGGATCACCGTTCCCACGGTCACCCTCGACGGACAGGCCGACGGAGTGAACCCGGCGACCGACGGCAGCGGCTACGCCGTTCACTTTTCGGGCCCCTGGACCCACCACGTCGTCCCCGACGCCGGCCACAACCTCCCCCAGGAGCAGCCCGAGGCGTTCACCGCCGCGGTCCTGGAAGCCGACGCCATGAAGTGACCCTCACGAAGCGGCCCCGCAAAAGGGCTCATACGAAACCTGCGGGTGAAACGTGACCGCATCACCCGCAGGTGTTCAAGAAGTCACCTGCAGCGCTGCGCCTGGCAGGCTCCTGGGGCCGGATGACAAAGGCCCGGAGTGATCGCAGCGCAGACACCGACCGCGGCGAGGGCGCCCACAGCGGTCACGACGACCGCGGCAACCTGCGGTAGTGACACCTCTCGTCATAGGTTTCGGTCGAGTAAGGCGCCTCACCAGGCACACATGACTTTACTCACACATGAGACACCTCCGCCGGAGCTTCAGCATGTTCGGCAGTGTTGGCTGTCGCATCCGGATGCCCACAACTACGTTTTACGACAGGGAGTTGACAGGACGGGACAGTTGCGCGGGAGACATGTGGCGGCCAGTCGGCTGCAACCAGTGCACGCCGGCGGCGGGTAGGGGGACCCGCGTCACACACCCCCTCGTCACCATCTTGACCGGTGATGAAAGGAAGGGCATGCTGGTAGTCGTCCAAGGCAACGAGCGGGACGCGATCCACGAGCTACGAAGTGGAGAATGGCCATGAACAAGGAACTCACCACGGACGCCGCCGCCGCGGCGGCACTGCGGCACGCACGGTACGGCCGGCTCCCCGAGCGCATCCGCTTCGAGGACATGACCGAAGAGGCGGAGGCCGCTCCGGGCGGCGACGCGAAGGGCTCGTACGACCCCGAAGGCTCCTGGAAATACTACTCGTGCCTGGCCCTCGACCTGGGCCTGTAGACATGGCACCCGCACTGACCACCGAACCGGCGGAGCGGATTCCTCCGTCCGCTGCGCACCGCACCGAGACGCAATGCGATATCCATTATCGATGGTGAGCTTCACCCGCGTCGGCGCGTCGCGTCCTTCCGCGCCCTCAACGTGCGCCACCGGGACCGGAACGCCGAAGCATGGGTCGACGACAACGAGGCTCTTGGACGACACTTGGATCAACGACGCGACGGTGGACTTGGGCTCCGGATGGGGCCGGCGCAGGCCGGACACGCGAGGATGTCGCAGCGGTGTTCCGCCGCCGCGAGACCGGCGGCCGAGGCACCGACCACCACGAGCTGTTTCACCTCTCGACACCTCCAGGCAGACCAACGCGGACTCCCGTGCATCGGCGTGGAGTTCGGCCGGGGGCTGCTCGTCCAGCAGGACCACCATGCCGTCCTCCTCCGGCTGGTCGAACACATCAGGGGCGATCATCACTGACCTGACGCCACACACTTGGGAACATCGACTTCGACACGCATGGTGACTCCGTTGCCTCCGTCGTCCTTACCGCCGCCGTCGCCGCTCATGACGCCCAGGTGACGGGCAGCTCGTAGACGCCGTAGGCCAAACTGTCTTCTTTGAAAGGTAGTTGGTCGACCCCGGTGGCCAGTCGCAGGGTGGGGATACGGCGGAAGAGCGTGCCGTAGACCACCTGCAGTTCCACCCGGGCGAGCGGCTGGCCCAGGCACTGGTGGACGCCGAAGCCGAACGCCATGTGGCGGCGGGCGTCGCGGCCGATGTCCAGCCGCTCGGGCTCGGGGAAGATCTCCCCGTCCCAGTTGGCGGTGTTGGTGAGAAGCAAGATCCCGTCCCCGGCGCGGATGGTCTCGCCGCCGATCTCGATGTCCGCCAGCGCGACCCGGCGCAGGCCGTTCTGTACGATGCTCAGATAGCGCAGCAGCTCCTCTACGGCCTTGGCGATCACCTTGGGGTCGTCGGTCTCCCGCAGGACGGCGAGCTGGTCGGGGTGCTCCAGCAGGGCGATGGTGCCAAGAGCGATCATGTTGGCGGTGGTCTCATGGCCGGCGAGCAGCAGCAGCACGCCCGTGGTGGCGGCTTCGCGCCGGGTCAGCTCACCGGCCGTGACCCGGGCGGCCAGCTCGGAGAGCATGTCGTCGGCGGGGTCGGCGAGTTTGACGGCGACCAGCCCGTCCAGATAGTCGACCAGCGCCTCGTTGGCACCGGCCGCCTCTTCGGCCGAGCAGTGACGAGTGAGCAGGAGCGAGCTGTTCCGCTGGAAGAAGTCGTGGTCCTCAAACGGCACCCCGAGCAGCCGGCAGATCACCAGCGACGGCAGCGGCAGCGCGAACGCGTGCACCAGGTCCACCGAGGTCGGCCCGGCCAGCATGGTGTCGATCAGGTCGTCGGTGATCTTCTGCATGTCGGGCCGCATCGCCTCGATCCGCTTGATGGCGAACGGTGCGGTGACCATCCGGCGGATCCGGGCGTGCTCGGGGTCGTCCATGGTGACGAAGGACCGCCGCTGCTCGATGTTGTCGCGGAAGCCGGCGTTCGCGTGCGGATACCCGGGCAGCGTGTTCTCGGCGCTGACCCGCGGATCGGCGAGCAGGGCACGCTGGTCGGCGTACCGGGTCACCAGCCACGGGGCGCTGCCGTCCCACGGCCGTACTCGCGTTATTGGCCGTTCGGTGTGCAAGGCCCGTACGGCCGGGGGTGGTTCGAAGGGGCAGCCGGCCGCCCGCGGCATCGGAAATTCCGGAAGGGGCTCTTTCGCCTCGGATGTGGTCTCTGCCAGCGTCTCGGTCATGTCTCTCCTCGGGTGGGGGATTTTGATACGAGTGGAACGTGCGCCTGCGTCCTACGGGGACGTGAACCTTCGCGTTCGGGGACGTGAGGATCAGCGAATCCACTCCACCTGACGCCTCACGGCCAGTTTCCTGACGAAACGCTGACTGAAACTTTTCCTTGATCGTGGACGCCTAAAGACGGGGATGAGTTCGCAGAGGAAGTAGTGCCAGGTGGGTAGTTCAGTGCTCGAAGCGGTATCCGGAGGAGTTCAAGCGGGACGCGATCGCGTTGGCCCGCTCCTCCAGCAAGACGATCACGGAGGTCGCGCGGATCCGGGGGTGAGCCCGGAGAGCCTGCGCGGCTGGGTCAAATCGGATCGACCGCGGTGAGGGCGGGCCAGGCGAGCTGCGAAGGGCGCCTCCGGTGTTCCGCGGGTGCACGCTGAACCGCGGCGACTGGGCCGAGCAGCCAACGCAAGCAAGTGGAGCGGAGGGCGCAGGTAAGGTCAGCCAAAAGCATGAGATCAGCGGCCTCGGTCAGTGTCATGGCCAACTGGTAGCGCAGCAGTACCGCGCGAAGCCGGCACCCGCGGCGCCCGGCACCGGCGGCAGCGGCCGGACCTCCGCCCACTCCGCGCCCGTCATGTCCGACGGATACCGCCGTTCTCGCACCCGGTGATCCGCGGCGTTTCCGAACCGGTCAGCCAGGCAGTCACACTCCAGGGCGACCGAACTGGGCCCGGTCATCGACACGGAACACCGCGGCACCGAGGCCTCCTGGTGTTGCTCGGTGATTCGACACCAACGAGCTGTTCAGGAGGCCTCGCCCGTATGCGCCGACGCCCCGCTACTACCCAATCGGGACTCCCGTTCGACGCACATCTCTCAAGATCAGAAAGACAACAGCTACTGAGCACCTCGTTGATGCCGACCGCGGCGAGCCCCTTGTGGGCCGTGATCCGCTGGGCTGAGGATGTGGCGGCGAGTGTCACCTTGGGTGGCTGGTATGGCTTTCGGGGTAGGGCGCGATGAGGCCGGTCGTCTATTCGCGGGCGTGGCCGAGGAAGTCCAGGAGGACCTCGTTGATCTCAGCAGTGTGCGTGGTGAGTAGCCCGTGGGGTGCGCCATCGATCTCGACGTACCGCGCGGTGGGAAGCGCATCGGCGAAGCGTCGTCCGGTGGCGTCGATGGGCAGGGTGCGGTCGGCGGTGCCGTGGACTATCAGTGCGGGTACGTCGATGCGGGGAATGTCGGCGCGGAAGCCGGTGGGCCAGGTGAGGGGAGGCGGCGGCCGAGGCGATGGAGCCGGAACCGGCTGCCACATTCCAGGCGTTGCGGACGGCTTCCTCGCTGACTCGGGTGCCGAGGTTCTCGTCCAGGTTGAAGAAGCCGGTGAAGAAGGCGTAGCGGTCCTTCTTGGCCGCCTCTGAGATGCCCTGGAAGAAGGACCAGGGAGCCGCACCGTCGGGGTTGGGCGACCTCTCCGGTGCCCATCGAGAAGCCGACCAGGACCGCGTCGTTCAGGTCGAGGGTTTCCATCACGGTGTTCAGATCGGTGGCGAAGGTGTCGTAGTCGTAGCCGGTGGAGGGCTGGCTCGACTTGCCGATGCCGCGCCGGTCGTAGGTGATGACCCGATAACCGGCCTCCAGCAGCGCTGGCACCTGCCCCTCCCAGGAGTTGCCGTCCAGCGGATAGCCGTGGATCAGCACCACTGGCTGTCCGGTCCCCCTGTCCTCGTAGTGCAGCTCGATCGCGGTGCTGTTCTCGGTGCCGACCTTGATGCGTCCCATAACGTGTTTCCTTCCGGATGTGCAGTGTTTCCCAACGAGGAATACGCGACTGGTTGCGACCGGTCTACTCGATGTCCATCGTCCCCTCCCTGAGAAATCTCGCGGGTCCCGTTGCGAACGCGCGGGTGCCGCCCAGACGGCCCGGGTGCGTGCGCTCGCCGAAAACTGCGTCCGTGCCGGAACCCACACGCCGGCCGACGCCGGTCAGAGGCTGCCCGGCTCGGGGAAGGCTCCGGTGCGGGCGAGATTGTCCGGGGAGCGCCAGGACAGGCCAGGCACCATGCCCAGTCCACGGTGCCGAGGTCGGCGAACACCCGGTCGACGACCGCACCAAGCTCACCGGTGTCGGTGACGTCCAGGGGCGCCCTCCACAGCCGCTCATCGTGGGCGATCTTGAGGTTGTCCAGGGCTTCGGGACAGCCAGCAGTGGCGGCCACCCGCTCGCCGTGCTCCAGCAGAAGCTCGGCGGGTCGATGATGAACCAAGTTCTCATAAGAACTCCTAACGTAATGACGCTTCTTGCCTTCAAATGTTGGCGCCTGATGGAGTGTTAGCCTTCATGTGAGAAGGGGTGAGCAGCTTCCGTGGATCGTGTCCGATGAGCTGTGGGCGCGGATCGAGCCGTTGCTGCCGGTGGTGCCGCGCCGTCCGGATCACCCAGGGCGCAAGCGTCTAGTAGGACTCCGTTAGGTCTGCGTGTCGCCCGTGTTCAGGGGCATGAGGACTGTGTGGACGCACATGAAGTGAATCGTGTTCGGGCGACGTTGGCGTTATTCGTGGCTGATGTGTTCGCCTCGGTGCCGCGGAAGGATCAGCGGGCCAAGGGCGACTGCTACCTGCGGGGGCTGATGATGGACGGTCGCCGCAAGTCCGTCCAGGCCATGGCCTCGCGGCTGCCGGACGGCAACGAGCAGAACCTGCAGCAGTTCGTGAACCAGTCCACCTGGGATCCGGTGCCGGTGCGTCGGCGGATCGCTGCGCGGCTGGTGCCGCGGATCGGCCCGGACGCCTGGGCGGTCGATGATGTGTCGTTTCCCAAGGACGGAAGGATGTCGGTCGGCGTCGCCCACCAGTACTGCGGCGCGCTGGGCAAGCAGGCCAATTGCCAGGCCGCGGTCAATGTGCACGCGGTCTCCGATGCGGCCTCGTGCCCGTTGAACTGGCGGCTGTTCCTGCCCCGGGAGTGGGCGGATGACGCCGTCCGGCGCCGGCGGACGGGCGTGCCCAAGGATGTCGGGCACCGGGAGAAGTGGCGGCTGGCCCTGGACGCCCTGGACGCCCTGGCCGGATGGGGACTGGTGCCGCCGGTGGTGGTGGCGGATGCAGGCTATGGCCAGAACGCCGACTTCCGCGCCGGCCTGGCCGAGCGGGGACGCGCGTATGTGGTCGGCATCCGCGGCGATATCACCGTCCAGCCGCACAACGCGGTCCCCACTGCCCCGGCCTGGTCCGGCAACGGCCGCAGGCCCCGGCCCCGCTACCGGCAGCCACCGGTGACGGTAGCCAACCTGGCAGCGGGCCGCCGGACGGGAAGCCTTCAAGGAGGTGACCTGGCGGGAAGGCTCCCGGGGCCCGATGACCTCCCGCTTCCTCGCGATGCGGGTCCGGCCGGCCGGGTTGCGCTCACGTCGGCTGGCCCAGGCCGCCGCGGTGGCCGGACACGGCCGGTGGGACGGCGTCCTGCCCGAGGTGCGGTTGCTGGCCGAATGGCCCGGCGGCGAGGACGGACCGACCCGGTTCTGGCTGTCCGACCTGCCCGACGACACCCCGGTCCAGGAGCTGGTCCGCCTGGCGAAGATCCGCTGGCGCATCGAGCACGACTACCGCGAACTCAAGCACGGCCTGGGCCTGGACCACTTCGAAGGCCGCTCCTGGAGAGGCTGGCACCACCACGCCACCCTGGTCACCGCCGCCCACGCCTTCCTCACCGAACAGCGGCTCGCCCCAAAAGCCGACACACCCAACTCACTCTCTACCAGACACTCGACGCCGTCCAGAACCTGCTGAACTGCTGGACCGGCATCTGCACCACCTGCCACCAACCCCTGCCCAGCAGAACCACACCAAGATCAAGACAGACCTAACGGAGTCCTACTAGCCGACCGGAAAGTGCTGTCGGGCATCCATGCTGCGTACGGGGGTGGCATGCGACGAGGACGCTTTCACGACCGCCGCGCTCGAACACCTGCAGCGGACATCGCCCCGAGGACTGCGAAAGTTCTTCGGCAAGCGGTAGCCGGGCGAGGAAGGGTCCACCGCGTCGGCCCTGATCGTTGCCGTGGCGGGTGGCCCGATTGCCGGCGCGCACCATCGGCTGCTGCTGTTCAGACACGTCGGCCTGGTGCCCGTAGATTTGCTCCGTTGACCAAGCGAGGGAGAGGCAATCCCATGGCAAGAACGATGACAGAGAAGGTCGAACTCAGGCTAACGGACGCGAAGTTGCCTGGTGAGCGGGTGCTCTACGGGGTACTGGCCTTCCGGGTCGGCGGGGTCCGCACGACGATGATCGGCGGCGCGGCCGGTCTCGCCGGGTCGGCCGGTGCGGCCACGATGGCCGTGATCACCTCGCGCGGACGGGCGGCGGCGCCGGATGTGCCGCTCCGGCTGCCCGGCCGGATCATCATCGCGTTGACCGACCAGCGGCTGCTCGTTTTCTCGGTCGGTGGGGTCATAGTGGGCAAACCCGGCAAGCTGCTGCATTCCTTCGCGCTCGATCAAGTCGCCTGGGTCGGTGAGCCGGAACTGATCCCCGGCGCTGCGCAGGCGCTTCGCGTGCAGATCGGCATGGCCGGGGTGGGCGTTTTGGCCTTCGAGCACCCGAGGCTGCAAGTGACCGAGGGACGCAACATGATCAAGCGCCTGGTCCGGGAGCTGCCGCAGTCGCCGGCGGCTTAGAACTTCTAACGAAGTGGGAGGTTCCTCAGTCGTCGCCAGCAGATGATGCTGCAGGCCAGGCTGAGGAACGCGTCGTGGATGTCGTCGCGTATCTCCCAGCGGATGCGTAATCGGCGGAACCAGTGCAGCAGCGCGAAGCTCTGCTCGACGACCCACCGGTGGACACCCAGTCCTGAGCCGTGTTCGGTGCCGCGGCGGGCGATGACGGGGGTGATGCCGACCGCCCGGACCTGCTTGCGGTACTTGTCGTGGTCGTAGCCGCGGTCGGCGTAGAGCGTGTCTGGTCGGCGGCGTGGTCGTCCGCGTCGGCCGCGCACCGGTGGAACGGCCTCGATCAGCGGCACGAACTGGGTGACGTCGTTGCGGTTGCCGCCGGTCAGCAACACTGCCAGCGGGATGCCGTGCGCTTCGGTGATCAGATGGTGTTTGGAGCCCGCTCGGGCACGGTCGACCTGGCTCGGTCCGGTTTTGGGCCGCCCTTCATGGCCCGCACGTGAGAGCCGTCGATCACCGCCCTCGACCAGTCCAGGGCGCCGACGGCGTGCAGATCGGCCACCAGTGACTCGTGCAGACGCTGCCAGACACCCGCGTCGTTCCAGTCACGCAGGCGCCGCCAGCACGTCATGCCGGAGCCGAAGCCCAGCTCCTGCGGTAGGGATTCCCACGGAATGCCGGTGTGCAGCACGAACAGGATGCCCGACAGCACTTTCCGGTCGGCTAGACGCTTGCGCCCTGGGTGATCCGGACGGCGCGGCACCACCGGCAGCAACGGCTCGATCCGCGCCCACAGCTCATCGGACACGATCCACGGAAGCTGCTCACCCCTTCTCACATGAAGGCTAACACTCCATCAGGCGCCAACATTTCAAGGCAAGAAGCGTCACTACATTAGGAGTTCTAAAGGCCCTTCCTCAACAAGGCGGACTCGAACGGGCCCGCGCAGGAATCGGCAACGGCGGCACATCGTTCGGCTTCGCGGGGCGCGGGACGTCAACGACCGGACCCCGACGGTTGCTCGAGTGAGCCGATCACGGCGCGATCGAGAGTCGCGGGTTCGGCGTCGGAAGCGGTGGCGGGCCCGCCGGGGCGCCGACGGCGGCCCGCGGCGCCAGCGTGCGCTGGATGATGAAGTACTCGACCACGAGCACGTTACCCAGGATCGACGCCCACCCGGCGGTGGTGTAGAGCTGGTCAAAGTCCATCGAGTCGAAGAACGCCTTCTTCAGCAGCAGGCCGATGAGCAGGTAGATGCGCAAGGTCACCGCGGCGAACGTCAGGACGTAGTTGCGGATCATCCAGATCCGGTGCAGTTGCACCTGGCCGCGGCGGATGGACCGGTAGGCCATGAACAGCGTGTACAGCCAGGCCACCACGAGAATGTAGAACGCGACCACCGCCAACACTCCCGCACCACCTGACGCCTGGGTGGTGGCCGAGGGTTCCCTCTCCCCATCGGGGGCCGCGTCCCGGACGTCAACAGCTGCTACGCGCTCGACGACTTCCGCCGGTGTCTGAGGGCACATGGACGCACCGGCCACTGGGCCGGCTACCACCCCGCTTCCCACATGTGGCCGCTGCAGCGAAGGCTGGTCTGAGAGGCGATACGTCGGTCTTGATCGTGCCGGGCCACTGCGTTCACGCGTACGCCCTGGGAGGAGTATTCGAGGCCCGCGGGCTTGGTCAGACCGACGACTGCGTGCTTGGTGGCCGTGAGCCGATGCCCGGAACCACGTTCGCCGGGGTGAAGGCGGCCTGCTCGACGTCCGCGAAGTAGTTGTCGGGGTTGCGGTCGAGTTCCCACTCGCCGACCTCGATCAGCGGGTAGTCCTTCTTCGACCAGACCTTGGTCAGGTCCGAGGGGTGGAAGCGGTAGCTCGCCGCGTCGAACTCCGGCATGACCTGGATGAACAGCTTCCACTTCGGGAAGTCGCCGTTCTCGATCGCGTCGAACAGGTCGCGCTGGTGCGACTCGCGGCCCTTGCCGATGAGGTCCCGGGCCTCGGCGTCGGTGAGGTTCCTGACGCCCTGCTGAGTGCGCGCTCGTGTACCGCGTGATGTCGTGGGTCACCGTGAAGGTCCCGAACGCGCCCGAGCCCTTGGCGTGCATCCGGCGCTCCGGAATCACCTCGCGGTCGAAGTGGGCGAGCTTCTCCAGGAACCACACACGTCCTACAGGAGCATCGGGCCGCGCGGACCGGCCGTCAGGGAGTTCTGATTGTCGGGAACCGGTTGCGCCGGCAGCCGTGGTCAACGGTTTCTGGTGGTTCTCGGGCACAGCTCGCTCCTCGTTGAGTGCTTCTTCGAAGGTGTTCAAGGCATGGCGATCCTGGCGGCCGAGTGTCCGTACAAGCTGCCCTGAGGCTTGCGGCGGCACATGCGTACGTCGACGTGCGCACTAAAAACACATATGTACCTGGGAAACCGGCTTCGTGGCGACCGAACTGTGCGGCGGCGGGGCCGTGTTCATCCGCCGACCGGTCCAGCGGTGGGACGCCACCAAGGTCCGAGCAGGTCTACGGCGCTCAGCCAGTGTGTTCCGGGGCTTCCCCGACGTTGCTCCACGCCGTGACGGCGGTCGGCATGACCACCACCGCGTGTGTCTCGGCGATCTCCGCGCGGATACGGCCGAGCAGCGTGTCGACGTCGCCGATCGTCTCCACGAGGTCGCCGGCCCGGGTGTTGCCGGGCAGGCCCGCCTGCGACAGCGCCCGGTAGGTCTGGACGACGAGGGAGAGGACCGTGTCGTCCTCGGCGCCGCCCATCGGTGTCGTCGCCGTGAGGCCGGGTGCGGCCAGCCCCGCCCACCGGAACAGGGAGTACAGGCCCGCGCCCGTTCCCAGAGTGCTTCCGTCGACCGTGAGTGCCGCGGCGATGGCCTCCAGGACCGCGCCGGTCAGCGGAGTCGGGGGGGGTGCCCCTATGGGTTTCGTCAAGCTGTGGGGGCAGGTTGCGGGTCGTAGAAGGTGCCGTCGCGAAGCATCGCGAAGAGGACGTCGGCTCGGCGTCTGGCGAGGCAGAGGAGGGCTTGGGTGTGGTGCTTGCCCTGGGCGATCTTCTT
>NZ_JAHLEM010000174.1 GCF_018883605.1 Streptomyces niphimycinicus
CGGGGAATCCGACGTGGCTCAGGACACCATGGAGCAGGCGCGACGGGAGCTGGATGAGGTACTGCGGCCCTGGCGGGAGAAGTTCCCCCGGGTGCGGGTCGTCGACGAGGTCCGGCTGGAGAGCCCGGCCCAGGCGGTCGTACAGGCCGCGACCGACAGCGATCTGCTCATGGTCGGACGGCGGAAGCACCCACCCGCGCTGGGTCCCCGCCTGGGTCCCGTGGTGCAGGCGGCGGTGCACCACGCGGACTGTCCGGTCGCCGTGGTCCCCCACGAATGACCGGGACGCGGCATGGGCGGGACGGATGACCATCCGCATTCCCGACGACGGAGATCCCCATGGTTCACCCCATCACCGCAGGTTTGGACGGGTCACTCGAAAGCCTGGCCGCCACCGACTGGGCGGCGCGGGAGGCACAGTGCCGTCGTGCACCGCTGCGGCTGATCCACGCCTGGGTACTGCCGCCGCAAACTGCCCGTACCGCGCAGGCACCCGAGATGCGCGAGCTCTGGGCGCAGGAGGCCCTGGAGCATGCCAAGGCACGTGTGCTGGCCGCCTACCCGGAGGTGCCGGTCTCCACCGAACTGCTCCCCGAGACGGCCGTCGAGGCCCTGTTGGCCCAGGGCGCGGCCTCCGAGATGCTGGTGCTCGGCTCACACGGACGTGGCGCCATGGGTGGCTTTCTGCTCGGGTCCGTCGGACTGCGGGTACTCGCGCTGTCCACGAACCCCGTTGTGCTGGTGCGGAGGGATGACGGGAAGCGAACCGGGTCTCACACCGGCGATGTCGTCGTAGGCATCCAGGAGCCACCGGAGTCTGCCGCGCCGATCGAGTTCGCCTTCGCCTCCGCCGCGGCGCACGGAGTGGCGGTACGGGCGGTACGGGCTTGGGCGTCGGCGCCCCTGTTCGCCTACGGCCTGCCGTCACGGCCGCCTCCCGACGAGATGCGGGGCCCCGAGCCGTGCGAACGGGATCGGGGACGGTTGGCGGAAGCCGTCGAGCTGTGGCGGGAGAAGTATCCGGACGTCCCGGTCACCGAGCGGGTCGAGCACGGCCACGCGGCGGAGGTCCTGCTGGGAGCTGCGTCGCACGCCGGGCTGATGGTGGTCGGCCGCCCCGTCGACCGGCCCGCCGTGGGCCCACGCCTCGGCCATGCCGCTCACGCGCTCCTCCACCACGCCGCCTGCCCCGTCGCTGTCGTGTCCCACTATGACGTCACTGCTCGTCCGGTCCGGAAGGGAGCACCGATGGCACGCCGCCCACCGCAGGACGAAGACGGACCAGGACGGCTGCCGCGTGCCCGGTACGAGGAGGAACTGCGCCGTCTGCAGATCGAACTGGTGAAGCTCCAGGAGTGGGTGCGGGCCGAGGGACAGCGCGTCGTGGTGGTCTTCGAGGGGCGGGACGCGGCTGGGAAGGGCGGCGCGATCAAACGGGTCACCGCACGCCTCAACCCGCGCGTCGTACGCACCGTAGCCCTGCCCGTGCCCACGGACCGCGAACGCACCCAGTGGTACTTCCAGCGTTATGCCGGGCAGTTTCCCGCCGCGGGGGAGATCGTGCTCTTCGACCGTAGCTGGTACAACCGGGCCGGAGTGGAGCGCGTCATGGGCTTTTGCACCGAGGAGGAGCACCAGCGCTTCCTCCGCCAGTGCCCGGTCTTCGAGCGGATGCTGGTCGAGGACGGGATCCTGCTGCGCAAGTACTGGTTCTCCGTGAGCGACGCCGAGCAGGATCGGCGGTTCCACCAGCGGCTGAGCGATCCCACGCGGCGCTGGAAGATCTCCGCGATGGACCTGGAATCCGTCGCTCGCTGGGAGGCGTACTCCCGCGCCAAGGACGAGATGTTCGCGTGCACCGACATCCCCGAGGCCCCGTGGTACGTCGTCGACAGCGACGACAAGCGCGCCGCCCGCATCAACATGATCGCCCACCTGCTGTCGACCGTGCCGTACGGCGACGTGAGGCTCCCGGAATTGCGCCTGCCGTCCCGCCCCGCGTCCACCGGCTACCAGCGGCCGCCCAAGGACCTGCAGACCTTCGTGCCCGACCACGCGGCCTCGCTCCTGGCGCCGGGCCGTGGACCAGCCCCCGACACGGACACGGACACGGCCGAAGCGAGGGGACACGGATGACGGACACCACACACCGTCCCGATACGGTCCACGCCCTGCTCGCCGACGGCAGCACCGTTGAGATACGCCCCGCGCGACCACAGGACCGGGACGAAGTACTGCGCATGCATCAGGAGCTGTCTCCCGAGGCCATGCGGCTGCGCTTCTTCGCCGTCAACCCGCGCTACGCACAGGAGGCGGCGGAGCGCATCTGCGCACCGGGAAACCGTGGCTACCGTGCGCTCGTCGCCTTGGCCGACGGCCGGGTGGTCGGGGTGGCCGAGTACACCATGCTGCCCACAGCCCCTGGCCAACCGGTGTCCGCGGACATCGCCCTGGCCGTCGCCGAGGGCCGCCACGGCCAAGGCATAGGCACCCTGCTGCTCGAACACCTCGTCCACGCTGCCCGGGAGGCGGGCATCTCCGGCTTCACCGCCGAAGCGCTCGCAGACAATCACGAGGTGCTGAAGGTCTTCGCCGATCTGGGGCTGCGCACCTCCCGTCACTTCGACGGTATCGACGTCCGCTGCACCGTCCACCTGGAGCAGGACGAGCACTACCTGGCGGCGGTGGACCGACGCGGCCGCATCGCCGATGTGGCCAGCCTGCGGCCACTGCTGAGACCACGCTCGGTGGCCGTCGCGGGGGCGGGCCGGCGGCCAGGATCGGTCGGGCGGGCGGTGCTGAGAAACCTGCGGTCAGGTGGTTTCACCGGGGCGCTGTACGCGGTCAACCCGCACGCCCGGGTCATCGAGGGGACACCGGTGTTCCCCTCCGTGGCGGCCCTCCCGCTCGTACCGGATCTCGTCGTACTCGCCGTACCGGCGCCCGCGGTGCCCGACGTCGCCGGGCAGTGCGGCACGGCGGGTGTGCGGGCGCTGGTCGTCCTGACGGCGGGGCTCGACACCGGCCAGGCGGAGGCGCTGTTCACCTGCTGCCGACGCCACGGGATGCGGCTGGTGGGCCCCAACTGCCTGGGCATCGCCGACCCGGCCGACGAGGCGAGGCTGAACGCCACGTTCGCCGCGCATCCTCTGCTGCCAGGGTGCGCGGGGGTCGCCGTGCAGTCCGGGGGCGTCGGCATCGCGCTGCTCGAACGGTTCGGCCGTCTCGGCGTCGGCGTGTCCAGCTTCGTCTCGCTCGGCGACAAGTACGACGTCAGCGGCAACGACATGCTCCAGTGGTGGGAGGCGGACCCCGGCACTCGGCTCGCCGTACTCCACCTGGAGTCCTTCGGTAATCCCCGGGCCTTCTCGCGCACCGCGCGCCGCGTCGCCCGCACCATGCCGGTGCTCACCGTGGACGCGGGCCGCTCGGAAGCCGGACGGCGCGCCGCCGCCTCGCACACCGCCGCCGCGGCCACCCCCACCATGACCCGCGGTGCTCTGTTCACCCAGGCGGGAATCATCGCCACCCGGAGTATCGCCGAACTGGTCGACACCACGGCCCTGTTGCACGCGCAGCCGCTGCCCACGGGCATCCGGGTCGCGGTGGTGAGCAACGCGGGAGGCGCCGGTGTGCTCGCCGCCGACGCCTGCGCCGACGCGGGACTCGCCGTCCCCGCCTTGGACGTCGGCCTGGCCGGTGAACTGCGGCCGGTCCTGCCGCCCGGCGCTGCCACCAGTAACCCCGTGGACACCACGGCCGCCGTCACCGCCGACCGGATGCGCTCCTGCGTGGACCGGCTGGCGGCGCACGGAACCGTGGACGCCGTGCTGGTGGTGCTCGTGCCCACCGCGCTCGCCACCGGAACGCGGGACGACCCGCTGCTGGCCCTCACCGACGCACCGGGACAGCGGCCCCGGCCGGTGGCCGCGGTCCTCCTCGACCAGGAGGCGCCCGTACGGCTCCTCGCAAGCGCCGACGACCGCCCCGTACCCGCCTATGCCGAGCCGCAGTCGGCGGCGCGCGCACTGGCCCATGCCGCCCGCTACGCGCGCTGGCGAGCCGAACCGCCGGGCACCCTGCCACCGCTGTCGGGCATCGACCCCGCCGGTGCAACGGCCCTCGTGGAGGACTTCCTCACCCGTCACCCCGACGGGGGCTGGCCCGACCCCCGTGGCTGCGCCGCGCTGCTCGATTGCTATCGCGTCCCCCAGTTGCCCTGGGCCTGGGCCGAGGACGAGGACACCGCCGTGGCCGCCGCACGGCACCTGGTGGCAGACGAGCGCGACCGGGTGGCCATCAAGGCGTACTGGCCAGGACTGGTGCACAAGAGTGACCAGGGAGCGCTGCGGCTCGACCTGGAGGGACCGGACCAGGTGCGCCACGCCTACCGCGATCTGCGGGCGCACTTCGGGGACCGGATGGCCGGTGCGCTCCTCCAGCCCATGGCCCGCCGCGGCGTGGAGCTGTTCGCGGGTGTCATCCAGGACGAGGTGTTCGGCCCTCTGGTGCTCTTCGGTCTCGGCGGCACCGCCACCGAACTCCTCGCCGACCACGCCGCCAGGCTCGCCCCGCTCACCGACCGCGATGCGCACAGCCTCCTCACCGCCCCGCGCTGCGCCCCGTTGCTCTTCGGCTACCGGGGCGGCGGGCCGGTGGACCTGGAGGGGCTGGAGCAACTGCTGCTGAGGCTGTCCCGGATGGCCTGCGACCTGCCCCAGCTCGCCGAGACCGACCTCAACCCGGTGGTGGCCCGACCCGACGGAGTCGTCGCACTGGACGTCCGGCTGCGCATCCTGCCACGCCACGCGCACGACCCCTACCTGCGGCGGCTACGCGCCGCCCGGCGGTGGCGGGCCTGAGTACCGTGCCGCGCACCCTCACACCTGTGGCACGATCACCACCGGGCATGCGGAGCGGTGGAGTACGGCGTGGCTGACCCGACCGAGCTGCAAACCCGTGTGGTCACGCCGCTGGAGGGCGCCGACCACCAGCAGATCGGCCTGCTCCGACACATCCAGCAGCACCCGGTGCGCCGGCCCCTCGATGACTTCGCGGTGGACCGCGATGTCATCGTGCTCGCGCTCGACCTGATCCAGCACCTCGCTGAGGACGCCCGCCGCCTGCTCCTCGTAGATCAGGCTGGTCGCCTCACGCTCGAGCAGCGACTGGCCCGCATGGGGGTGCGCGGGGCGCCGCCAGGAGCGTAGGGCGTGCAGTGCGGCGTCCCGCGCTCGCGCCTCACGGAAGGCGAACCGGACGGCTACCGACCCCTCCACGAGGTCGCCGACCGCGAGAACCACGCGCCCGAGGGCGCCCGCGCGGTTGCTCTCCCCACCACGGACCACGACCACCGGGCAGACGGCACGTGCCGCCACCGCCAAACTGACCGACCCCAGAAGCGTCTCCGCGATCGCGCCCCTGCCACGGGACCCCGTGACCACGGCGAACGCCTCACGGCTCTGCTCCAGCAGCGCCATCACGGTGTCCTCGGCCAGCACCTCGGCGGACACCTTCACGTCAGGGTTGCGCAACGTCGCGCGTTCCGCGCAGGCGGCGACGATGTTCTCGGCCGCTACATCCCCAGTGGGACGGTCGGTGCCGAACGAGGGCAGACGTCCTTCGTACCGTTCCCATCGGGAAGCATGGACCAGGTGCAAGGGCAGTTCATGGCGTGCCGCCTCGTCCACGGCCCAGTCCAGGGCCTCCAGGCTGGACTCCGATCCATCGACACCCACGACCAGCGGGAGCGCCATCATCCCCACCGCCTTTCCTCCGGTCGGCTCGTGCACCTCGGGTACCCCGTGGCCACGTACACACCGCCCCGCTTCCTCGCCTGGACCGATCCGTCGCCCGGTCCCGTAGGCGCCGGATGCGATCCGGGAACATCGGCCACACGATGAAGGCATGCCGACCCCTCGCCGCGCCGAGCGCTTCGCCGCGGGTCTGTCGCGGGAGGAGGCGGCGCGGCGGCTGGAGGAGTACGGGGCCAATGTCGTCGCCCGGGAGCGGCGCACCCCGGTGTGGCGTCGTGTGCTGCAGCAGTTGCGCGACCCGCTGATCGTGGTGTTGCTCATGGCCGCCGTGCTGACCCTGACCACGGGAGACCTGCCCGACGCCGCGGTGATCCTGCTCGTCATCACGGTGAACACCGTGGCCGGCGTCGTCCAGGAGGTACGGGCGGAACGGGCCGTGGCCGCCCTGACGGCCCTCAGCGCGCCCACCGCCCGGGTGGTGCGCGACGGCGGGGAGTGTTCCGTACCCGCTGCCGACGTGGTGCCGGGAGACCTGGTCCTGCTGGGCGAGGGGGACATCGTGCCCGCTGACGGTGAGGTCGTCGACGCGGCCCTGCTCCTGCTCGACGAGTCGGCGCTGACGGGCGAGTCCGTCCCGGTGGAGAAGGCCGCCGACGCGGACCGGCCGCCGTCCACGGTGTCGGCGGGCACGGTGGTCGTCCGCGGCCGCGGACGGGTCCGGATCACCGGCACCGGCCCGGACAGCGCGCTCGGCCGGATCGCCGCGCTGATGGGTACCGCGCCCGGACTGACCCCGCTGCAGCGCCGACTGGCCCGGTTCGGCAGGGTGCTGGCGGCCGTCACCGTCGCACTGTGCGCGGTGGTGCTCGCCTTGGGGCTGGTACGCGGACAGCCCGTCGAGCTGATGGTCGTGGCCGCGATCAGCCTCGCCGTCGCGGCCGTACCGGAGTCCCTGCCCGCCGTGGTCACCCTCGCCCTGGCTCTGGGGGCACGGCGGATGGCGGAGCGACACGCCATCGTCCGGCGGCTGCCCGCGGTGGAGACCCTGGGCTCGGTCACGGTGCTCGCCACCGACAAGACGGGCACCCTCACCGAGGGTCGGATGGCCGCGGAGAGACTATGGACGCCGCAGGGCGAGGCCACTGTCAGCGGCATCGGCTACGGCCCAGAAGGCCACGTCGTACGCGACGGCCACCCGGTGACCGCGCGCGACGCCCCGGACCTGGCCGCGCTGCTGCGCGCCTCGATGCTGTGCAACGACGCCGCGCTGGAGCCTCCTGCGGACGGCGACAGGCTGTGGCGCGCGATGGGCGACCCCACCGAGGCCGCCTTGCTCACGGCCGGAGCCAGGCTCGGCCTGGACCGGACGGCGCTGGAACGCGAACTGCCACGGGTCGACGAGATCCCCTTCGAGAGCGCGCGCAAGCGCATGACGACGGTGCACCGCGCGCCCGGCGGCGGACTCCGGATCGTGTGCAAGGGAGCCCCCGAGGTCATGCTCCGGCCGCCGGTCCTCACCGACCCCCCGGATACGCGGACCCGGGCCGCCGCCCAGGCCGAGACACTGGCCCGCGACGGATACCGAGTCCTCGCCATCGCCTCGGCCGACCACGACGAAACACGATTCCGGAGCCCGGGTGCCTGGGAATCGGGGCTTTCTCTGCTCGGCCTGATCGGCATCCTCGACCCGCCCCGCGACACCTCCCGAACCACCGTCACGGCGTGCGAACACGCCGGTATCGCCCCGGTCCTCATCACCGGCGACCACCCCCTCACGGCACGGGCGGTGGCCGCGCGCGCGGGCATCACGGTCCGGGAGGACGAGGTCACCACGGGTGAACGCATCCGCCAGGGCACTGCGGGCCCACTGACCGCCTCGCGCGTCTACGCCCGGACCACGCCCGATCAGAAACTGGACATCGTCCAGGCGTGGCGCGCGGCGGGCCATGTGGTGGCGATGACCGGCGACGGCGTCAACGACGGTCCCGCGCTGCGCCGCGCGGACATCGGCGTCGCCATGGGACAGCGCGGCACCGAAGTGGCCCGCCAGGCGGCCGACTTGGTGCTCGCCGACGACAACCTGGCCACCGTCGTCGCCGCCGTCGAGGAGGGCCGCCGCGTCTACGCCAACGTTCGCCGGTTCCTGCTCTACGCCCTCGCCGGAGGAACGGCGGAAATCCTGGTGATGCTCCTCGGCCCGTTCCTCGGCATGCCCCTGCCCCTGCTCCCCGCCCAGATCCTGTGGATCAACCTGCTCACCCATGGCCTCCCCGGAGTGGCACTCGGAGCCGAACCCGTGGAGCCGGGGGTGATGCGCCACCCACCACGCCCGCCCGAGGAGAGCGTCCTAGGCGCCGGACTCTGGCCGCGGCTCCTGGCCATGGGGGTCTTCGTCGCCGGTGTCACCCTGGTCGCCGCGGTCTGGGCCCGGGAGGCCGGACGACCCTGGCAGTCCGTGACGTTCCTGGTCCTCGGCGCCACCCAACTCGGTGTCGCGCTGGGCTCCCGCGCCCGCCCCGGCAGCCTCGCCAACCCGTTCCTGCTGCTGGCCGTGGGGACGGCCCTGGCCCTGCAAGTGGCGGGCGTCTATCTCCCACCCCTGCGCGCGCTGTTGGGCACGGAACCATTGCCCCTTGTCGACCTCGCGATCGCCGGTGCTCTCTCCGGCCTGGGTCACGTCGTCATGCGTGTACAACGAGGGCTCTTCCCGCTTCGCCCGCCCCGCCCCCGCTCGGCGCCCGGCCCGGCCCATCGCTGAACTGGCCGACTGTCGGGTGGCGGACCGGCGAACGCCCAGATGCTCGCGCCGGGCCGTGATGGACATGCCACTGTGAGGGGCGGCGAAGGTCCCGCTTACCCTGATTCGACCGTTCGTCCGTGGACGGCATGATCGGTAAGCGCTATGTGACCCAGGAGTACGCGATGGCCATCTCCACCGATGTGGAGCCCCGCCCGGCGGAGGCCCCCACGGGAGGCCGTCTGCGGACCTGGCTGCTCCAGGGCCTGTCCGATATGGCCAAACAGCAGCCCGGACCGCATGCCCAGGTCCCCGAGGGGCACCGGGGGCAGCGGTGGTGGCGGGTGATGTGCCTGACCGGAGTGGACTGTGACCAGCGCCGTGCTCGCCAGCGTGGCCGCGAACGCGGCGCTGCGGCGCGCGCTGACCACGGCCGTGAGGTAGGCGGCAGTGATCACCATGAAGGACAGCAGCAGGGCCGGATCCGCGTGCCAGGTGGTGAGCATGCGGGAGACGGTCAGGTCCGGCGCCCGTAGTAGTCGGCGTCGGGCGTCGTGGAGGGTACTTCCTCCCCGGAGGATGGGCGGGTGGTCGGGATCGTTGTCCGTGCTGGTGGGGTCCTGGGCGGTGGTCGGGGCCGTGGGTGTCCTCGCCGTCGTCGGATCAGGACCAGCCTGCCCTCGACCGGTGGGGCTGCCGGTGGTTGGCTGCGTAACCGGGCCAGGTGAGCAGCAGGACCAGGGCGAGGCCGTTGGCCTGGGCGGAGAGGATCTCGGCTCGTCGAGTCCGCAGGTGCGGCCGCCTCGGGCCGGGCGGGCCGTCGGCCGCATCGCCACCGGGGCAGTGGTCAGCCGGCGCCGGTCAGCATCGGCCGCGACACCGTGGGAGTGCCCGCCGCCCTGCTTCCCGGCGTTGTGGACGCTGCTGGAGGCCGAAACGCGGATGGTCGTGACCGGGCACAGTACCTCCCAAGCGACCCCCGTAAGCGGATGTGCCACCGAGTGAACCGCAGCGGCCCGCCAGGGCGCAAAGGCTGCAACGGTATCGGTTTCCACTCGCCACACCGACTACTGCGACCTGCGGCTTTGTGCCCCCGGGCCCGGGCCGCGGCCCGGGAGCGCGTCACGGGGCGACGGCCGCGGCGCAGACAGCGCCGGACGCCATGCCGGTGTACGAGGCGCTGCCGGCTGGCGAGCATCCCCGGCCGCGCCCCGGCGTCCGCCTCGGTACCGCCGGAATCGCCGCCGGACGTCACCAGGTCGCGTGCGCCTGCGGGCCGTCTCCGGCCGCGGGCTCACCGCCGGCTTCGGTGAACGCCTGTAGCGCCTCGATGAGATGGCGCCGCTGGCCCGGCGGCATGGCGTCGACGATGCGCGCGATCTCCTGCCGCCGCCGACCCGTGGCCTCACTGACGATCCGCCGACCGATCTTAGTGAGAGAAATCACGCTGGTGCGCCGGTCTCCCGCGGACACACCGCGCGCGACCATGCCCGCCGCGACCAGCCGGTCGATCATGCGCATGGCCGTCGAGGGCTGCACCCCCATCTCCCCCGCCAGCCCGGACAAGCTCAGCGGCCCACGGCCGTCGAGGACGACCAGCATCCGGAACTGCGGCAGCGTCAGGGAATCCTCCACCGCGGCCAACGACCTGGCGGAGACGGCGACCAGCAGCCGGGACGCGGTCAACAGGGCGGTGACCATCGCCTCGGCGGCGGACTCGGAATCTGGGGAACGGCGCGGCATACGCCCTTTCTACCGTCCCGGCCCGCTGCACGGGGCACCCGGCCGGTTCAGGGCGCCCTGCTGCAGCCAGTGACGCTCGATCTGCTCCACCGCCTGATCGAATTCCGGCATTCTGTGGAACTAGAGGGTTCTATCACCGCCGTAGAGGAGTACGGCCCCGAGGAGCGGATCTTCGCCGGTTCCTTCGAAGATCTGCCCGGGGCTCCCGTGGGGTACGCCCTGAACGTGACACAGGGCATGTTACGGAAGTCCCTGCTCGATCGAGTGAGCGAGCATCCGTCGGTCGCCGTCCTCGCGGGTACCCAGGTCCGTCGGCTGGAACGCACCGAGGCGGGGAATTGCCGGACGGTGGTGGCATCGGTCGACGATCCTGACGACCAGCTCACACTGCGGTGGAAAGCAGTCCGAAACCCGGGAGATGGCTGGCATCGACGCCCGTCTCGAAGGCGCCGACCACACTCTTTCACTGGTCCCGGTGCCCACCCCGGAAGACTACCCGCGAACGATCCGGGCACATCGCCGCACGGATGGTATGGCCACGACTGTTCCCGGCGCATCCCCCGGACTGACCTATGTCTTCACGTACCTGATGGGCCGCGAGGCCACACCCGACCAGATCGCGCAATGGTGCCGCACGGTGCTGCGAGACCAGGACCGACCCCTGGCCGACGCACTCGCGCTGCTGGACCGGATCATCACGATCACCCCTCAGATCGTCAGCGCATCGGCGTGGAGGCGTGAAGGGGTGCTGCTCCTCGGGGACTGTGCGCACGGTATGCACAACATCGGTGGCCAGGGCGTGAACACGTCCATCCAGGACGCCCTGCTGGTCGCGGAGGCCCTCTGCCGTCACGCGGAAGACGGCGGCAGCGGGCCGATCGACGACTTCATCGCACTGCGGCGCCCCTTCATCGACGAGTTCCAGACCGCTCGGCAGAGGGTTCTGGCCGATGAGTGACAGCCCTAGATGGTTCGAGAAACGCTTCGAGGAGCTCAGCCTCAGCCTAGCGGGGTTGCGGACGGCGTGGCGCGATGTGATCCTCTAGCGCTCCGCGGGTTCACCTTGTCTGGGGCAGTGGCGACGACTTCCCGTTCACCGCTTTCGGCTCCGTCCGGGGACCGGCGTGGCGCCCGCCCGAGGCCCGGTGAGGCGCCCGCGCAGGCGAGGAAAGCCTGGCAGATGAGTGATCCCTTCCGGCAGTGCCGCGCGGGAGATCCTCTTGGTGTGCTCTCGGTGTCCTCGAACTGATCGCAGCCTCCATGACGTCGCCCCACCGTGTGGAGGGCGCATTCACTCCTCCCGACCTCGATGGGGTATATGACCCATCCACGTGCGGAACCGAGCTTTCTGGCCAGTCTGGCACCAGGTGGGCCCCGAGCCGAGTCGTCCAGGTCCGCAAGTGGCGCCCGGACCCCGACGACGAGTAGGCCGACGACGCCGACATCGTCATGTACGGAGCGCCGGCCCGCAAAACCCATTGGCCGTCACCCACCGGAAGGCTGGAAACAGTCGGTGCGCCTCGCCTCATTGATATAGTTGATTAGTAACAATCGAACAAGGAGGGGTGAGTTCGTGATCGCGACGACCGAGGCCAGACGAGACCGCGCCGGGTGGCCGCCGGGACAGATCGCACTCGGTGCCGCGCCATGGCTGGTGGCGGCGGTGGTGCCGTGGGTGGTGCTACTGGTGCTGCGTGACCGTATGCCCGCGGAAGTGGTCTCGCACACCGGGTCGGGCGGTCCGGACGGCTTCATGTCGGCGCCAAAATTCGTGGCGAGCGTGACCCTTGTCTTCCTGCTCCAGGGCGCGCTGTTCGTCCCGGCACTGATCAAGGGCGCGCAGACGAACGGCCAGTACCTGCTCACCGCCGCCGTGTGCTGGGGGTTCGGTGTGGGTGAGACATACCTCTTCGCCGTGGACCTGCACGCCAACGCCCGCGGCAGCGACTTGGACCACGCGCAGTTGCTGGAGGCGTACGACATCAACTGGGTCCTGCACGGACCGGTCACCGCCGTGCTCGCGGTGGTGGCCGGTGCGGCGGGTGTGCTGATGGCGCGGAAGGCGGAACGCCGGTGACGACCCGCGGGGTGTGGTCCCGCGCCGCCGGGCCCTCCTGGTGCCTGCCCGTCGCCGGGGTCATCCTCCTGGTCGTCGCCCTGCTGGCGATCGCCAACGGCCTGGCGTGGTGGATGTGGGCTCCCGTCTTCTTCGCCGTCTGCACCGCGGGCTGCGGGCTGGTACGGGTCAGCGTGGACGCCGGCGGCGTGCGCGTGGCCTGCGGCCCGGTGCCGGTGCGTACGGTGGCGCTGGAGAAGATCGACAAGGCGGAGGCGGGTTACGCCAGGCTGATGGACATGGGAGGCTTCGGGTACCGCATCATGCCGGGGCGGCACGCCCTGGCGCTGCGCCCGGGCGACGCGCTGTGGCTGACGCTGACCAGCGGCCGGGAGTTCGTCATCACCGTGGATGACGCGGTCTCCGCCGCCTCGTTGGTCAACCGGCTGCGGAAGGAGGGCTGAAGGAGTGCTGGTGGAGATCGACGCGGCCTCCAAGGAGACTATCGGCGACCAGATCGCCGCGCAGATCCGCGGTCACCTGGTCTCCGGTCGGCTGCGTACCGGCGACCGGCTGCCCTCCGCCCGGGATCTGGCCCGCTCGCTGCAGATCTCGTTCCACACCGTGCTGCGTGGATACCAGACCCTGGCCACCGAGGGCTTGATCGAGCTGCGTCGCGGGCGCGGAGCGATCGTCATCCGGGAGATCGACCCGGGCCGTGCGCGATTGGAGGCGCTGGCACGGGAGTTCGCGCAGCTCTCCCGTTCCCTGGGAACGGGCCGGGATGACGCGCTGGCGCTGGTCGCGTCCTACTGGGACTGACTGGGGGCCGGTGGAAGGGGTGCGGGGTGGCCGTACCGGCACTCCCGACTGCCCCGCACCCTGATCTGCCGGTACGGCTGCCCGCCTGTCAGGGCAGCGCTGCGGTCTTTCCCGGCCCCGGCGTGTCCGGCTGTTCCTTTTGCTGCGCTTGTTCGGCCCGTTCCGCCTGCGGGACCTCGGCCGGCTCGACGGTCGGCTCCGGCTCGGTCTGTCGCCCACCCTCGGTACGGCGGCGGATGTGCGAACCGAGCGGCATGCAGAGCACCGTGATCCCCGCGGCCATGGCAAGCGCGAAGGACCACAGGCCCATCACCGCGGCGATGCACAGATGGAAGAAGAACCCGTGCCACATCGCCCAGTACCGGTAGCGCTGCGGCAGCAACAGCGCCGCCGCCAGGGCCAGTTCGATGACCAGCGGGGTCCATGTCATCAGCGCTACGCCTATGGGCGTCGCCACGATCGGATCGATCAGCCACGACAGCCACGGCGCGGCGCCGAAGTTGAGGTCCTGCGCCCAGTACCACAGGGCGGTTCCGTCGGCCCACTCCGCGTGCGGAAGCTTCGCCACCGCCGACTGGAAGTAGATGACCGACATCTGAAGGCGCAGCATCACCAGCGACGACAGGCCCAGCAGCGCCCACACCCGCTGCCTCCGGGCACCAGTGAAAGCGGGCGGCTCGTTCCAGTGCCAGCGCCGCGCATCGCCCAGGGCGGGCAGCACGAACAGCACCGAGAGGATCAGCGCCACCTGATCGCCGCCGTCGTTGATGGCGATCCCGGAGAACACCGAGTAGTTGACGTAGGCGTGTGGCAGCGCCGTCAGGCGTGGGCGCCAGCCGGAGGCGGCGATCAGCAGCACCGCGACACAGCCGTACATGATCCACGTCAGCCCGGAGTACGAGTCCTTCGCGGCACAGAACGCCGAGGCGGACAGCACTCCGTCACACGGCGGGTAGTCGCCAAGGGTCGCGACGGGACGGAAGAGGGTCTCGGCGCTGGAGAAGATCAGTGTGCCCGCCGTGCCGAGCGCGGCGAGGGTGCGGGCGAGGCCGTAGACGTTGGTCCACGGCAGCCGCAGCATGCGGTCTGTGCTCACTCGCAGGTCACATCCCATACGGCCGCCCGCTCCACGCTGTGGCTGCCTTCCATCAGGTCACGCCAGGCGAAGGGGACCGGCTTCATCTCCACCAGCGCGGCGCGTCCGCACAGTGACGGCGCCGGCGAGGTGTTCGTCACCGGTTTGGACAACTTCGCGCCCTTCAGGCACTCCTCCGCCGAGGAAGCATCAGAGCAGTCGTTCCAGCGGATGCCGTCCTTGCGGACCATCAGCGCCCCTTCGATGCCCTGCGACCGGGAGGCCCGGTCCAGGCCGAAGGCGTTCGACGGCTTCGCGTGCGGCGATATCCGCGCATCGGACCAGGTGCCGTCGGCGAGCTGCCGGAAGGGCACATACACCGGCTCACGGGGCGACTTGGTGAAGAACGCCCAGCCCTGCGGGGCCACGGCCAGGGCCACCTTGTGAGCCTTCTTCTGTCCGGGCAGCTTGATCACGTTCGGTGGGAGGAATGCCTGGGCCACGTAGACGGCCGCCAGCGCCCACACCGCGGTGACGAGGGTGATCCAGCGGCGAGGTGTGCGGGATCTCGGGGCCGGGGTGTCGGCCCGCCAGGGGAAGTCAGGGAGAGGCATAAGCAGTCCAAGGAGACGGAGGTGTCACGGCGCGGCGGGCCGCCCCCAGAAACTGGGAGGGGACGGCCCGCCGGTTACGCAGCGGTACTCAGCTCAGCTTTCAGGCGGTGGCCAGAAGCTCGGTGATGTCGGCGATCTTCTGGTCCTTGGACAAGTCCGAGGTGCCCGCCGCCATCGAAGCGTTGACCACCCACTTCCACGCCTGCACCGCGACGGCGACCGACACCGCGGCGGCGCCGCCAGTGGTCACGACCACCAGCGACTGCACGGCGAGCACGTTGATGACGCACTTGCCGGAGCCGTCGCCCAGGTCCTTCTCGTCCTCGGAAACGACCTTGTTGAGCAGCTTCACGGCGTCGCCCATACCGGCCTCCACCTTGCGCGGGTCACCCGAGCGCAGCTTGGCCGAGTAGTCCGCGAAGAAGCCCTTGTCCTTCTTGGCGATGGCGTCCATCACGAGAGCCGTGGCCTTCTTCGCCTTGGCGGAGTTGTTCGCCTCGTAGTTCTTCTTCGCCTCCGTGTACTCGGGCATGTCGACGAACTGCTTGCCGACCTCGCCCTGGATGAAGAACAGGCCCGCTAAGATGTCGCGGCCGTCCTGGTCGGTGCCGACTCTGGCGCCCTGCTGAGCGGCCAACTTCATCGTCGGGCCGGACTTGGCGCTCGGGGCGTTGTCGAGGGCCACCGCGGGCACCGCGACACCCAGCGCGAGAACGGCGGCAGCGGACGCCGCGACAGTGTGGAGAGTCCTGCGATTCACTTAAGATACTCCTGTGTGGTGTTGACAGCACTGCACAGCGGGGCGGGTTCGATCATTGCGGATTCGGGCCGCCCCGCTTTTCGTTCGTGGATCGCACCGGACTTTATGGCATTTTTTACCTGGAGTAACACCCCGCTGAAGTCCGTTGTGGCATGCATCACTTTTCGCGTTACATCTAGGTCACAACCCACGGATCCGGGCAACCCTCACGCGCGGCGTGAAATCGTCGGTCACGCAAAAAGAACTTGATTCCTGGCCCCGGTTCGTTCTCAAGGATGGCTTTGGTCCAGCCCGTCTCTCCGCGGAGAATCCGGAATAACGAATTCCAAGCGCGAAGGAATGCGTGCTGACGGCGGGAGCGAAGGTGAGCGGCTCAGTGGCAGGACGTGGGCGGGTGCCACCTGAGGCAGCGGGCCGTCCGCGTCCATGACGCAGACGGCGATTCCGGCGGGCCCGCACGCTGCTCGGCGACGACCCACGAGTTGCCCGAGCCGCCTAGAGGTGGAGGTGGTCAGTACGGCTGCCGTACACGGTGCCCCCCTGTACCCGCAACACGGCCTTCTGGCGGCGCGGTTCGAGCAGGCCGGCCGGAACCCGCGACCCACCTGAGTGGCTGCCGCGCTGCTCCTGAACTGATGATGGGGGCAGCCGGGGTCGGCGGCTCACCGGCGACCACGTGAAGCCCGCGTACATACGCAGACTCCCTCCCCTGCGGCCTCTCCCGCGTTCCCGGCCGAAGGAATCTTCATGACCGTTCCTGCTCGGCCGCAGGCCATAGCGGTCACAGGAGATCCCTCCCCCAAGAATTCCGCAAACCCGGTCTACAGACTGGCCGTGCGCCGACTTGCCGGGGCAACGGAATTCTCCGCTACGGCCGGCGGGGAAACCGAGGAGTTCATTTCTCCGGGGTGGCCGCCATCATGCGGCCATGCCCGGTGCAGGTACTTCCGTCTGTGTACTTTCTCTGGAGGTTGTTGACATATTCGTCCGCAAGTAGTCGCCATGGCCGTTTGAGCAGCGATGCGGAACAGGGGGTGATCACGTGAGCCTTTCGAACTGTGCGGCGATCAGGGTTTTCACGGACCGGCAGACCGGGAACGCGTTACCCTCATCGAGCACGGTCCCGTCGTACCGGAAACCCTCGCGCATTTCGGGTGCGGCCCGGACGTTGGGTTGACCAGTTTCACCGGCCGCCTGGTGCGCGCAGCCGTTTCTCAGGTCGAGGGCCAGGACCGGCACCGCTTCCTTCTCCACCCTTGCCGGATCGGGCCGCTTGAGCGATACGGCGGAGAACAGCGCGTCGTCTTCTCGAAGCTCGAGCGTCTTCCACCACTCGTCCCTGGCCCGCGCCGACGACCTGAGAGACCTCGGCCGCACTCCCGCCGAAGACTCGGGTGTGAACGGGGATGCCGCCGTCGGCGGACACCGCCAGCCCGGCCCTGGACCTGCTTCAGGTCCATGCGCCGGTCCTTGGGATGCCCGTACTTGATGACCGTGTACTGCTCGGTCCGGGTGGGCACCCCCGGCGGATATACTGGCCGTATACCCATGAAACCAGGACACGTCGATGCCGAACCCACCGATTCCCCGCGCGCCGGCCGTGCCCGCGATCGCCTCCGGCTTCAGCGCGATCGCGTCCAGCGCCGGGCCAGGCGGTCGTCGTTGAGCAGGTCCGGCTCAACGACGAAGACCTCCTCCACCGCTCTCCACTACGGACGTCACCACCACTTCAAGGCGCTGACGCTCAGACCGTGGCCGCGGGAACCGGGAAGTCATCGACACACCCAACACGACGCTGCGCTCCCGGCCCATGACACCCCCGAACCGGTCACACTGGCGACCCTCCGCAGGCAGAACGGCTACGTCAATACGGCTTTGCTCCGCCCGCCAGGAGTGGACGAGACGTACATCGCCTGCTTCGTTCAAGGCGGTTCACTCTTTGGGCTGGCTTTCCTGTTGTTGTCGGGGCCGGATGCGGACGCCTGGGCAGGCTGGTGGTCATGCCCGACGATCGTGATGCAACGATGGAACGGGGTGGCCCGGGTGACGGTGCGAGTGGTGCTGGTCGCCATCGGGACGTGCGTTTCGAGTTCCATGTCGACACGGTTCAGGGCCCGGAAGCGGAAGCTCTGGCTCGGCGGCAGGTGGCAGCATTGCGCGACGTGGTGAGCTGGGTCGCTCAGCAGCGAGAGCAGAGCCGCGCTTCCGAACCGGCCGCACATGACGAGGACCGGCCGGTGCGAGGTTCCCCCGCAGTGCGGGGGAACCTCAGTGGGCCAGGAGCCAGACTTCAAGCCACCGCCACGCGAGGCGTAGGCCCCTGCTCCCTTCTGACCTGCGCACCTTGTGGTGGGTGACCAGATGCTTGTCGCAGTTACCCCCTATGGCTCGAACCTGCGGCGCTGAGGGCCGGTGCTGACGTTGCTCATCCAACTCGATTGACCTGCGGAGACGTGGGGTGGAGACAGGCCGTGTGGCTGGCCCAGGCCTGTGCGCGCTCGCCTGTGCCCCGGTGCCTTAGGCAGCCCCAGTGGGAGTCGTATGACGTCTCTGACCTGGGGCTACGCAGGGTGTAGCGATGCGCCCCCGGCAGGGCGCTACGCAGAAGGATGGCGGTCCTCACCTGCGGAATTTCGTCGGCAGGCTGGTGATCAAGGGAAGTTTTGAGCTATCAGCGCAGGAGGAGACACGCTGATGGCTGGCGAGAGTCTGATACATGACAGCAGCGGTCCGAGTGCTTCCTTCGAGCGGGTGGTCACTCTTCGCGCGGTGACCTTGATCATGGCGGCGGTGGTGGGGCTGACGTTCTTGTTCGGCTTCGGCAATGTATGGACCTTGGCGCTGCGGTTGGGTGTGCTGCCGTGGGTGGCGCCCCTGGTGGTCCCGGCAGTGGATCTTTCTGTGCTGGGGCTGCTGCTGGGTACGCGGTATCTCGCCTTGCAGGGTGCGAGTCGGGAGCAGCTCCGGTCGGCGCGCCGGCTGTTGGTCTTCTCCAGCCTGATGACGTTGGCGTTGAACGTGACGGATCCGCTGCTGGCTGGTCAGAACGGCAAAGCCGCCTTCGATGCGGTTGGACCGTTGCTGCTGATTGGTTGGGCCGAGGTGGGGCCAGGGCTTCTACAGGCCATCAGTGTGGCTTCGTTGATTGCTTCGGGGTTCTGGCACAGATCTTGGGAAGCGGTCGCGCAGGGTTACTGAAGCAGGATCATCTTGCGGAGTAGTTCGAATCCGGCTCGTCCGTAGAGCTGCCTTTTGATCTTTTTGATGCGGTTCACGGCGCCTTCGGTGCCGCCGGAGCTCCAGTGCAGGGTGAGTCCGGCGGTCACGGCGTCGAGGTCGCGGAGCATATGAAGTGCGAAGTTGGTGAGGCCGGGCAGCTGGCTGGCGTCGACGGCGTTGATCCAGGCGGGGAGCGTGGGGCCGAGACGGTTGGTGAGGATCTCGCCGAAGTCGCGGACGTGTCCGGCGGCGGTGTCCAGTTCGGGGCAGCGGGCAAGGATGTCCTTCAGCGCGGCGCGCTCTTCTTCACTCAGGGCCGTGGGGTGGCGGGTGAGCCAGCCGGTGACCTGCCGCACCGTCGGCGGCGGAGGCGGCGCCTGTGGCGGGGCTGCGCGAAGGGTGGCGATGTAAGCACGGACCATCTGGTAGGCGACGGGGGCGTTCTCGGCGAGGAGTTCGTGGTGCAGACGGGTGACACTCGTGCATCCTGCGGCGAACCGCCGCTTCAGGTAGGACTTGTAGGGGTCCAACCTGCTTGGCCGGGGGCGGTTTTCGCGCAGGGTGTCCTGCCAGTGCCTGGCCCGTGCGTATCGGAGCACGGTGTTGAGGCCCCAGCCCAGGTGGCGGGCGATTGCCCGGCGCGAGTGGCCCTGGGCGAGCAGTTCGTGGACCTGGGCGTGTGCGGCCTTCTTGCGCTGAGCCCGTCGGCCTTCAGGTCCTGAGTCGTCCGGCGGCGTGTCGGAGTTCGTCGTCTTGGGCGGTGCCTGAGCCTGCAGGCACTTGCGGTGGGCGGCGACGCAGGTCTCCACGGCCCGGCCGAGGCCCTGCCACAAGTGGAACCGGTCGGCGATCTGGAGTGCGTCGGGGGCGCCGAGCCGGGCCCCTTCAGCGTAGGCGCCCGCACGGTCACGGCAGATGATCTCCACGCCCGGGTGGGTGGCCAGCCATGCGGCCAGCGGACCCGCTTCGCGTGTCGGGAGCACATCGATCACATGATGGGTTTCTCCGCAGGTCAAGACCGTGGAGTAGGCATGGCCCCGGCGGGTAGCGAAGTCATCCACGCCCAGCACGCGCGGCGTGCTGAACCGCGGATCCGGCAGCGCGATAACCCTGCGCAACAAGGTCATCCGCCCTGCGGTGAGGCCCCTCTGTGCAGCAAGCCGGGCGCCGGCTCGTCCGGCGAGCGCGAGTCCGATGCGTTCCAGGATGTGGTTGAGCCGAGTGGTGAAGCGCGCGTACGGGGCGGTCAGCTGAGCGAACGGCTCGGCGAACGTGCGGCGCGGGCAGTCCGCCGCGCCGCAGATGAAACGCCGGACCGTCAGCCGGATCACGACCCTCTGCCCACCGAGCGGGAGATCCTTCAACCTGCGCTGATAGGAGTCGTGTACCCGGTCCGAGAAGCGACCGCAGTCCGGACATGCCGCCCCGACCGCTCGGCCTCTGGCCACCACATCGACCGTGCCGAAGGCAGCGGTCACCGCCTCGACGTCCACGTCGTCAATTCCGTCGAACACGAGAGAGTCCCAGAACGATGTATCGGCCTGCATGACCAGCACCGTCACCGTCCACGGCCGGCCAAGACAGAGACAGTCAGAGATCTGACGGAGCGTCACCCCCCTTGTCTATCGGCGAACCGTACGCGGTCTCACGCGAACCCGCCCCAATCGAATCCCGCGCCCTCACGGACACAACGAGGGCGGTGCCCGGGCACTGGCACGAAGGGCCACGCTCCGCAGTTCGACACCCTGGCAGCGTTGCACTACACCATCGGCGACGAGCGATGCTGCACGCGGTCTCGGCCTCCGCCGCAGGACCACACATCGGGATCGCAATGTTCATCGGCTGCACTGAAACCGACAAGCCGTTCGCTTTACTAAAGTTGATCCACTACCAAGGTCACTTCGACCTTCGATCCCCTGCCTAGGACGGGAGCCACTCATGTCTGACAAGGAGATCCCGCGCATCCCCATGACCACCGAGGAGATCGAGGCGGCCAGCATCGGCGGAGCACCCAAGCTCATCGGCCAGGTCACTCTGTGGGAGTACGACCCGCGGTGGCCGCAGGTGTTCGAGCGCGAGACCGCGCGGATGCACGAGCGCCTCAGTCACATCGACCACCGGATCGAGCATGTCGGCTCCACCTCGGTACCGGACCTACCCGCCAAACCGGTCATCGACATGCTGCTGATCGTCCCCGACTCCGCCGACGAGGCAGCCTACGCGCCCGCTCTCGAAGGCATCGGCTTCGAGCTCGTCATCCGCGAGCCCGAGTGGTACGAGCACCGCGTCCTGCGCAAGCACAACCTCGCCCCCAGCGCAGACTCAGCCAACCTGCACGTCCTGTCGGAGGGCTGCCCGGAGGCCAGACGCATGCTGCTCTTCCGCGACCGACTGCGCACCCACAGCGGCGACCGTGAGCTGTACGCCGACACCAAGCGGTCCCTGTCCCGGCAAACATGGGAGTACATG
Organism: Streptomyces niphimycinicus; assembly: GCF_018883605.1. Lineage (GTDB taxonomy): Bacteria > Actinomycetota > Actinomycetes > Streptomycetales > Streptomycetaceae > Streptomyces > Streptomyces niphimycinicus. Next base: position 21,252 of record NZ_JAHLEM010000174.1, read on the forward strand.
CAGAACTATGCCGATGCCAAGACCGAAGTCGTCGAAGGAATCCTGAAGCGGGCGGTGACCGGCGACAGGTGACGCAGCCGGCGGCTGGCGCCTCGAGACGGCGGTCCCCGCTTCCTCACCGACGCCGCCATCGACTTCTGGGTAACGCTCCGCGACCGCTCCCCAAGATCTGTGCCAGAACCCACTACTGCTCGATAAAGCCATCAGTGGCGCCGGGCGCGAGACGGCACCTGAGTCTGAACGGGCGGAGGTCCAGGAATACCCCGTAGAACATGCTGTGCCGACAATTGAGCAGGAGAGGGCCAAGGCCGAGCGACCACACGTCCCGGACGAAGATGATCAGCAAAGTCAGCTCACGCCTGGCGGAGACGATCTTCTTGAGCGTGCGCTGACGGAAGATGCGTGGCATTGGGAGACGTATCAACGGCCAATCTCAGCTGAGACGCTACGGAAACGACTTGTCGGTGCGGCCAGATCCCGCATGCTGGTGGACGCTGTTCGTTCGACAAGGACCGATCATCTGGTGGTCCGAGCATCATCTGTCAGGGGCAGCCGTTCGATCGCTCAGTCTTGCCGCCAGGCCGACGGTGCAGGCGAGGAAGGCCTGGCAGATGAGTGATTCTGCACGATGCCACGCGAGGAGCTCTCCTTGGTGGGTGTACGGGACGAAGAGGGCCTCGCATCGGTGTGCTTCGCCGGTCACAGGGTCAGGAGGCGCAAGGCGTCTTTGTGTCTGCTGAGTGAGTGAACCTACTCCCAATACGTCGGGACTATGGCCCCTGACCGGAGCTGCTCCCGAAGGGGGTCCGGTCGCCGCGGAGGTTCCCACGGCGCCGGGTGTTCCGCCGGGCACGGCTCTCCAGCACCTGAGTCGTCCGACAGGGTGACGCCGGGATACGCCGGTTACCCCGTGGCCTGCCGTCACTCCACAAAGGGTTCCTCACCTCGCGCGCGTTATGGGGGGCGGAGCGGATACTCAAGTATGGCCGATCGACCTCCCGGCAAGGCACGGCGCGAGACGCCTCTTGAGCGTGCCGACCGCAACTTCGCCGAGTTGTTGCAGGAACTGCGTGTCACCCAGACCGGGGTGCAGATCCTCTTCGCGTTCCTGTTGACGCTGGCCTTCGCTCCGCGCTTTCCGACGCTGGACACCGTCCAGCGCGTCACGTACGTAACAACGCTCCTGCTCGCCATGCTGGCCGCGGCCATCTTCACAGCACCTGCCGCGCTGCACAGGGCGCTGTTCCAGCAGCACGCCAAGCCCGTCATCGTGCGCGTCTCCTCGCGCCTGGCCAAGATCGGGACGTGGGTCCTCATGCTGGCGTTCACCGGCTCGGTGCTACTGGTGGTGGACGTGTCGCTCGGCCGCGTGGCAGGGGTCGCGGCCGGTACGGGGACGCTGCTGGTGTGCGTGGGGTTGTGGCGGATCCTGCCTTGGGTGGTGCGGTGCGCGATGGTCGCACCGCGGAAGTATCGAGGGCGGACCTAGACAGAGGGAGCCCGGACTTCGGTTACGGACTTGGTGGCGCGACGCCGGTCCGATGGACCGAGGGGCACGCGGGTGAGGGCCACGACGTCAGCACGTCGAACCTCACATGTCCCACCGCCCTCGGCGCGTCCGCGCCGGGAAACGAGCTGCTGTTCCGCGTTCCGGCATGAGGAGCCTCGTTCAGTCAACGATTGGCTTCTGTTCGTGCGCGTGCGGGACGGTGATGACCGGGCAGCGCGCGTGGTGCAGCACTCCCTGGCTGACCGAGCCCAGCAGCATGCCGGTGAAGCCGCCGTGCCCGCGTGTGCCCACGAACAGGCCGAGGGCGTGTTCGGATGCCTTGGTGAGGATCTGTACTGGGTGTCCGCGCACGACCTCGTGGTGCAGTTCCACCTCCGGGTGAGCCGCGGTACGTCCGGCAACTGTCTCCGACAGCAGCCGACGGCACTCCCGGATGGCGGTGCCCTCGTCCAGGACCCCGAGCCGGGGAGGGTGCCACACGTACAGAACCCGCAGGACCGCGCCGCGCAGGGCGGCCTCCTCGAAGGCGAGGTCGACGGCGGCCGCGGAATGAGCGCTGCCATCCACTCCGACCACGAAATACGGCCGCTGCTGGGTGACGTGCTCCGACTCCGGTACGACCACCACGGGACAGGGGGCGTGGGCGATGAGCGGCAGGGTGACGGCGGCGGAGGTGAAGAGCTCCTGGAGGGCACTCAGATGCCAGGAACCGAGCACGACCTCCTTGGCGTGCTGAGCCTGCTCACGCAGCACCCACGCCGGATGCCCCTCCGCCAGCAGCCCGGACACCCGCACCCGGGGGTGACGCGACTCGACAAAGGCCACCGCGTCCCTCATCAGGCGATCCCCCGTCGCATGCAGCGCCTCGTTCCACTCCTCCCAGGACGGCCGCCCACCCGTCGGCCGGTAGCCCGGGGTCGGCAGGTTCTGCGCGAGGACCAGCAGCAGCGGCAGGCGGCGCCGGTCCGCCGCGTCGCTGGCCCAGGCAAGCGCCATGCGTCTGCCCGGATCAGGGTCGAGGCCGACCACGATCGGGGTACCTGTGGTGTGAGGCGGGCCGTTACTCGGAGGGGGGAGATCAGGCCCTAGTGGCCGTCGTAGCGGTGGCACAGGACGTTTCCCCGTCCGGTGGTGTCGTCGGCGAAGAACACGAACGGCAAGCCGGCGATGTTCAGCCGCCGCTTCGCCCCGGCCACGTTCATCCGAGGTGCGGGCAGGTCACTGACGGTGAGCGGTACGGCCACGGGGCCGACGAGGTGGGGGTGGGGGCGCACCTGGGCGAGGCGGTAGCCGGTCGGGCCGGACCGGTACAGCACGCTGTCCTCGCCGGTTCCGATGTCGGTGAACAGGTGGAAGCCGTAGTCCATCATCTCCATCTCGAAGGCCGCCTCGTCGGGTGACTCGCGGGCCAGGGAGAAGGACTTGTGCCGTACGACCTCGCGTTCCTCGGGCGGGCGGGGAAGTAGCCGGGGCGGTGGGCGGGCTCGCTGCCGTGCCGCCACTCGTGCGGGCCCGGCGCGGGTCCGCGGCCTCGACGGGCCTCCCAGTGCTCCTCCAGCCGCTCCAGCCGTGCGGCGAGCCGCTCCAGCCGTGCGGCGAGCCGCTCCAGCCGTGCGGCGAGCCGGTCCTGTAGTAGATCGACGGCCTCGGTGACGGTCGTGGCGGCGACGTGGGCCCGGGCAAGGCGTCCGTTGACGTCCAGGTTGGCCTGGGCGAGCGCCGGTCGTTCCATGGCGGGGTTCGCCATGTGGGTCAACTTCACGCGAGCGAAGAGGACCGGTTCCCCTGTCCGACCGGTGAGCGCCCGTACCTTCTCCTGCGCGTACTCGATGACGCCGGGCGGCATCTGCCCCTGGGTCTCCACCTGGATCTCAGGAGCCCGCTGTGATGCCGATCGCTTCATGGCAACCCTCCTCACTCCAGGAAATGTCACTTTCCACACTTATCGCCTATGGCTCCCCTCTGCATGGGCAGCGCGGAACCGGGCGGCAGGGCACCCACACGCGTACTCCTGGGCGCAGGTTTGACGACTTCGGGCGTCGCCCATCGGGTTGCTTCCCGGTGACGGCGACAGCCTCGCCTCGCGGCGCAGCAGGCATAGGGATCCCCTGGCGCGCACATGGCACACCACCTATGTGGTGCGCTGGGTCGGGAGCGGCTCGGGTGGTTTCCCCGGCGGCGTACGTCTCCGGCCGGCCCCGTGTTCTCCAGCGCATGGTGCCCGTGATGTTGCGCGGTGGTGCGGCTGCCAATCGATTCCGCCCGGCCTAGCATGGAAGCTGGGCAGGAAAAGAGAGGCCACCGAGCCCATCCCTTGATTGATGCGGATGCAAGACGCTACCGGGGTCCGGTGTGTCTAGCCGCCGCTTGTGAGCGGGCCGACCTTCTCAGTGGGCGCATACCGCCCCGCGTGGCGCATGAACGCGAGGACAGACTGGAAGGGAAAATCCATGCGCACCACACATCCACCGGGCTTCGAGCACGCCATCCACAGCGCCAACAACTGGCTGAAGGCGGTGTCGGAAGTTCTCGGAACCGAGGACCGCCACGTCGCCCACCGCATCCTGCGCGCCTGGCTGCACACGTTTCGTGACAGGCTCACTGTCGATGTGGCCGCCCACTTCGCCGCGCAGCTCCCCGAGCTGCTGCGGGGCGCCTACTACGACGGCTGGGACCCCAGCGTGGTACCGGTCAAGTACAACCGCGAAGGCTACGTGAACCGCTTCGTCCGGGAAGCCAAGGTCACCGCCGAGGACGTCCCCCGGATGGCCGCCGCGGTCACCACCGTCGTACATGGGCACGGCTCGCCCGGACATCTGGAGGCGGCACTGGAACAATTCCCGCACGACATCCGCGCTTTGCTCGTCCAGCCGACTGCCTGACCGGGCCGCCGTCCGGGCGAAGAGGCGGATGCTGCCGAAATCAGGGACCAAGGTTGCGGATCCAGCATGTAATGAACACGCTGTCGGCCAGGCGGGGCGACTTGGCGCCCACCGCGCGACACGCAGGCGGGAAGGAGGTGCGACGATGCCCGCCCAGCACAGCACCGTCAGTGAGGTGATGACACGAGATGTCGTTACCGTCCGACGGGAGACCCCCTTCAAGGAAATCACGTCCATCCTGTCAAGCCACGGCATCAGTGCCGTGCCCGTGGCCGACGAGCAAGGTGCGCCGGTGGGGCTGGTATCCGAAGCCGATCTGCTCCGCAAGCAAGCCGAACGGCCCGAACAGCACGGGGGGCGGGCAGCGACCCGCGGGTGGCCGCACGAGAAGGCCAAGGCACGCGCGGAGAACGCCGCTGGGCTGATGACCACCCCCGTGGCCACCGCTCACGCCGACTGGCCGGTCGCCCGGGCGGCCCGTGAGATGGACCACCATCACGTCAAGCGACTGGTCGTCGTGGACGAGACGGACCACATCATCGGCATCGTCAGCCGCCCGGACCTGCTGCGCGTCTTCCTACGCTCCGACGAGGAGATACGCCAGGAGATACGCGCCGAAGTACTGACGGCGATACTGCGGCTGGGCGAACAGGAGGTGCAGGTTCAGGTTCATGACGGCGTCGTCACTCTGCGCGGCGAGGTGGAGAACCGCAGCACCGCCCAGATCGCCGAACGGCTGGCCGGGGGCGTGGACGGGGTGGTCACCGTCAGACCGCTGATCGACTACGCCCTCGACGACAGGGCCGCCAAGGACTGACCACAGCCGCCACCACCCTGCTCGACCACCGCCGCTGGGCTGGAGTTCGTGGGCGAGTCGTGCGCCGCGCGCCGCTTCTTCGGACGGAGTTGCCTGGAGGCGGGATGGTCCCCCGAGCGGTGGGGCGGGTGAGATGGCTCGTCCCACCGCTGTGCATCCGTGGCGGATCAGGCTCAGGTGACCTCGATATGCCGTGGCTTGGCCGCCTGCGCCTTGGGCACGGTGACGGTCAGTACCCCGTCGGCCAGTGCTGCTGTGATCTCGTCGGCCTTGACGTCGACCGGCAGCAGAGCCCGGTACTCGAACCGTCCGGTACGCCGGGTGCCGTGCCGCAGGACGCCTTCGCGCTCACGTTCTTTGTACGTCCCGGAGACGCACATTTCCCGCTCGCCGATCTCGACGTCGATGTCCTCCCGCTTGATGCCGGGCAACTCCGCCTCGACCACGTAGGCATCATCCGTCTCGTGTAGATCGGCCAGGGGGGAGAAGGCCATGGCGGCGGGCGCGGTACTGGCGGCAGCCGCGAGGAAGCGGTTCATCCGCTCGAAGAGGTCGTCGTACTCGGCGGCGACGGGCTCCCCCCATCCCAGCGTGTGGAAGGGCCTTTCCAGGAGCTGGCCGGGTCGGCGGTGTACGGGCACAGTCATGGCACCTCACCTCGCGAAATGCTGGAAATCGGTCAACTCCCATGCTGCGCGCCTTCACGCCACACTGCGAATCGAGCACCGAACGCGGGGCAGCAGGGACGCTCGGTACACATGCGCGGCCTGGCTGACCCATGGATGACCGTGGTCCTCAGGTGGCCGGGGGACATCGGCGGGCCGGACACTGAGTGAGGGGGAGTCGGCGGAAGGCCGTGCGAAGGGAGGAATTCCCGTGTCCGAGACTTTCCACATCGTGAGTGATGTGATGACCCGGACGGTAGTCGCTGTCGGGCGTGACGCGTTGTTCAAGGAACTGGTGCAGACGCTGGGGCAGTGGCGTGTGAGCGCCATGCCGGTGCTGGAGGGTGAGGGGCGTGTCATCGGTGTCGTCTCCGAGGCGGATCTGCTGCCCAAGGAGGAGCTCCGGGACAGTGATCCGGACCGCTTCCAGCGGTTGCGGAGCCTCCCCGACCTGGTGAAGGCGGGGGCGGTGACAGCGGAGGAGCTGATGAGCTCCCCGGCGGTGACCGTCCACCCGGACGCCACGCTGGCCGAGGCGGCCCGGATCATGGCAGTGAGAGGAGTCAAACGGCTTCCCGTGGTCGACCATGAGGGCAAGTTGCTGGGAATCGTCAGCCGGGGCGATCTGCTGAAGGTCTTCCTCCGCTCGGACCAGGACATCGAGGAAGAGGTCCGTCGCACGGTGGTGTCCTACCTCTTCCCCGGAGACAGCGGTATCCACGTGCGGGTCGACGAGGGCGTCGTCACCCTCAGCGGTCGGCTCCGCGACACCGCGCGTATTCCTGTGGCCGCGCGCCTTGCCCGAGCCGTGGAGGGGGTCGTGGATGTGGAATGCCACTTCCGGGGCGTCGGACGGGACGAGGCGGTACGCGCGACCTGAGCGATTCCTCCAGGACGCGCGGGAGCTACGGTTCGATGACGCGTCGACCGGCCGCCTGGGGTCCGCGTGTCCGGAGGGCCGTACCCCAGCCGCAGCACCATCTGCACGTAGGCCATGCCCGACATAGGGTCGCGCGGCGGCCAGCGCAGGTTGTGCCATTCGAGGGTGTCACCCCCACACCGCATGGGGCCGGGCGCGGGGGGATGCACCGCTGCCCTTGATATCGCGCTCCGCGGCGCTCAGCAGTTGGTCACCCAGATCGTGCAGCGCCCGCCCGGCCGCCAGCTCGTCGCCGATCTCGGGCACGTCATCATCCTCGGGATTGCGTCGGGCAGTCCCGTGACCGGTTAGGGAGGTGTCCCTGGTATCGAGCACGACGCGTGCCTTCGTCGTTCCCTCGTCCTCGAAGAGGTAGAGGCGGACTTTCCATTCCACTGTGTGTGGCATCGTCTACTCCTCTCAGAAGATGATGGTCGGCCATGGCACCGTTCAGGGAGACCTTCCGGACCACTGTGGTTCCAGCCGGTCCCATTCGGCCCCCCACCGCGCGTATCTCCGGCGGTCCAGCACGTGGGCGAGGCCGGCGCGTGCATTGGTGATCATGGCGAAGACCGCGCCGGCGGTGACGCATCCGGTGATCCAGCCGGTCGCCGTCGCGTCCGCGGGCCGCACCGGCGCTTCGGTGACGGTCCCTTCGCGGTCCACCCAGATCCGCACGATGGTGCCATTCGGAGTGCCCCTGGCCGCACGGGCGAGGCCCGTGCGCTTCGGTCCGCCCCTATCCGCCCATCTGACCTGGGCCCACTGCCGGGCGGCACCTGTCCCCTCGCTGTCCGTGATCAGGCGCGCCGTGACCTGGTGCCGTTCCGCCGCCTGGACGCGAACCGTGTGCATCTCGGATCTGTACGCGGCGAGTCCGGCACTCAGCGAGGCAGTCGGCAGGCCGATCACCAGGACGAACAGCAGCAGTATGGAGAGCCGGAACTGTAGCCGGTCGCAGGGGCGCAGCAATTGATTGTCGACTCTCGACAGACGCGCATAAGCACGCAGGTCGAGTTGTCTCGCACCGGGGCGACCATGTGAGTTCATGTCCGGCCTCCGGAACCCGTTCGGCCGAGCTCCTGCTCCTCCACGGTCGGGCGCGGGCGAACCTGGATACAGGGCCGAAGGGCCCCATAGAGACGACCGAATAACCCTATTTATCAAAAAAATGGCATTCCATGATAGATGGGGTTTGGGGGTGTGTGAGGGTACTCGTCGGGCGGTACTCACACCGGAAGGACAGTGCATGGTCTGGGAGACGATCCGGAAGGACACCGCACCGTATGTCACGCCGAACCTCACCGACTACGACCGGGCCCGAGCCGAGTTCACCTGGTCGCGGGCGCGCTCTGCGCTGGCCGGACTCCCCGGCGGCGGCTTGAACATCGCCCACGAGGCGGTGGACCGGCACGTTCACTCCGGCGGTGGAGGGAAGTTCGCGCTGTGCTGTGTCGCCCGGGACGGTGCCGTCCATACTGTCAGCTACGCGGAACTGGCCCGGCGTACCGCCCGGTTCGCGAACGTCCTGCGCGCGTTGGGCGTCGGCCGGGGCGACCGCGTGTTCACGCTGCTCGGCCGTTGCCCCGAGCTGTATACGGCGGTGCTGGGCACACTGAAGAACACCAGCGTGCTCTGTCCGCTGTTCTCCGCCTTCGGCCCCGACCCGGTGGAACAGCGGCTGAGGCTCGGCGACGCGCGAGTCCTGGTGACCACCGCGGCGCTCTACCGGCGCAAGGTCGCGGAACGCCGCGCCTCGCTCCCGGGACTTGCCCATGTGGTCATCGTCGGCCCCGGCGGGGAGGACCTGCCCGGCACTGCCCGTTTCGACGAGCTGATGGACGAGGCTCCGGAGGAGTTCACGATCCCGCCGACCTCGCCGGAGGACATGGCACTGCTGCATTTCACCAGTGGCACCACCGGCACCCCCAAGGGCGCGGTGCACGTCCACGAGGCGGTGGTCGCCCACCACGCCACCGCCGCCTACGCGCTCGATCTGCACCCCGAGGATGTCTACTGGTGCACCGCCGACCCCGGGTGGGTCACCGGCATGTCGTACGGCATCATCGCCCCCCTCGTCCACGGCGCGACGGTCGTCGTCGACGAGGGAGACTACGACACCAGGCGCTGGTACCGGATCCTCCAGGAGCAGCGGGTGAGCGTCTGGTACACCGCGCCCACGGCGCTGCGCATGCTGATGCGGTCCACGCCCCGGCAGGGCTCCCACGCCCTGCCGGCCTCCTACGATCTGTCCCGTCTGCGGTTCATCGCCTCGGTCGGCGAGCCGCTGAACCCCGAGGCGGTGGTCTGGGGCCGGGATGTCCTGGGCCTCCCGGTCCACGACAACTGGTGGCAGACCGAAACCGGCTGCATCATGATCGCGAACTTCGCGGCCTGCGAGATCCGCCCCGGCTCGATGGGACGCCCGCTGCCGGGCGTCGAGGCGGCGGTCCTGACCTGTGGGGAGAACGGCCGGGCATTGGTGACGGACGGGCGGGTGAGGGTGGAGGACCGCCCGGGGGCCGAGGGAGAGCTGGCGCTGCGCCCTGGATGGCCATCCATGTTCCGCGGCTATCTGCACGACAAGGAGCGTTACGAGGCATCGTTCGCCGATGGCTGGTATCTCACGGGCGACCTGGTCAGCCGGGATGCGGACGGCTGGTTCTGGTTCGTGGGCCGCGCCGACGACGTGATCAAGTCCGCGGGCCATCTGATCGGGCCGTTCGAGGTGGAGAGCGCGCTCATGGAACATGACGCGGTCGCCGAGGCAGGAGTGATCGGCCGACCGGATCCCGTCGCCGGGAACCTCGTCAAGGCGTTCGTGTCGCTGCGCCCCGGCATCGAGCCCAGCCCGGCTCTCGAACGTGACCTGCTGGCCTTCGCACGCCGTCGCCTGGGCCCGGCGGTGGCGCCCCGCGAGCTCGCCTTCGACCAGAACCTGCCCAAGACCCGCAGCGGCAAGGTCATGCGCCGAGTGCTGCGGGCCCGGGAACTCGACTTGCCCACCGGCGACCTGTCCACTCTGGAGGGATCAGCATGAGCCCGGCCCGCGAGACCCGGACGCGCAAGACGTCCAAGACCACCGAGGCTCCGAAAACGGCGAAGACCCCCCGGGCATCGAAGAGCGTGCGCAAGAGCGGCAAAGGTGCTTCCGCCGATCGGCCCGGGGCCGCACACCGCCGCGACCTGTTGCACGCCATGCTGCGGATACGCCGTTTCGAGGAGCGGTGTGTCGAACTGTACAGCGCGGCGAAGATCCGGGGCTTCGTCCACCTCTATATCGGAGAGGAGGCCGTCGCCGTCGGCGTCAACGAGGCGCTGACCGCGGACGACGCGGTGGTCTCCACGTACCGTGAGCACGGCCACGCACTCGCCCGAGGCATTCCGGCCGAGGCCGTCATGGCCGAGATGTACGGCAGGACGACCGGGTGCAGCGGAGGCCGTGGCGGGTCCATGCACCTGTTCGACGCCAACCGCCGCTTCTACGGCGGGAACGCGATCGTCGCCGGCGGGATACCGCTGGCCGCCGGGCTCGCTCTGGCCGACCGTATGCGCGGACAGCCCCGCGTCACCTGCTGCTTCTTCGGCGACGGCGCCTTCGCGGAGGGCGAGTTCCATGAGACCGCGAACCTCGCCGCGCTGTGGCACCTGCCGCTGCTGCTGGTCTGTGAGAACAACCGCTACGCCATGGGCACGGCCCTGGAGCGCCATGAGGCACAGACCGACCTGGCCCTGCGCGCCGCCTCGTACGGCATGGTCTCCTGGGCCGTGGACGGCATGGACGCCGAGGCCGTCGAAACGGCGGCCCACCGGGCGGCCGGGGGAATCAGGGCAGGCGCCGGACCACACTTCCTGGAACTGCGTACCTACCGGTTCCGGGCGCACTCGATGTACGACCCGGACCGTTACCGCGACAAGGCCGAGATCGAGCGGTGGAAGGCGCAGGACCCCATCGAGCGGCTCACGGACCGGATGCGCGAGCGCGGGGAACTGGACGACAAGGAGCCGGCCGAGGCGGAACGCCGGATCGGTGACGAGGTGGACCAGGCGGTCGAGGCGGCCGAACAGGCGCCGGAGGAGTCGTCCGAGAGCCTCTTGCGCCATGTCACCAGCACACCGGCGGAGGTGAGCTGAGGCCATGGGACCCGGCCGGACGGATGAGCGGAAGACCACCTACCGGGAAGCGCTGCGCGAGGGCCTCCGCGAAGCCATGCGCTCCGACGACCGCGTGTTCCTGATGGGGGAGGACGTGGGACGGTACGGCGGCTGCTTCGGCGTCAGCCTCGGACTGCTGGAGGAGTTCGGTCCGGAGCGGGTCCGCGACACCCCGCTGTCGGAGTCCGCGTTCGTCGGCGCGGGCATCGGCGCGGCGCTGGCCGGGATGCGGCCGATCGTCGAGATCATGACGGTGAACTTCAGCCTGCTCGCCCTCGACCAGATCCTGAACAACGCCGCCACCCTGCTCCACATGTCGGGCGGTCAGCTGCCCGTTCCCCTGGTGATCCGCATGACCACGGGCGCCGGCCGCCAGCTCGCGGCGCAGCACTCGCACAGCCTCGAGGGCTGGTACGCCCACATTCCCGGCATCCGGGTGATCGCCCCGGCGACCCTCGAGGACGCTCGCCACATGCTGGCTCCCGCACTGGCCGACCCCGATCCGGTCCTGATCTTCGAGCATGGCGTTCTCTACAACGCCTCGGGCGAGCTCGGGCCACCTGCCGCGGCGGTGGACCTGGACCACGCGGCGGTCCGCAGATCCGGCACCGACATCTCCCTGATCACCTATGGCGGCTCGCTGCCCAAGGCGCTCATGGCGGCCGACGAGCTGGCCGTCGACGGCATCAGCGCCGAGGTCGTCGACCTGCGCACACTGCGGCCACTGGACGGCGGGACCATCGCCGCCTCGGTGGCCCGCACGCACCGCGCCGTCGTCGTCGACGAAGCCTGGCGGACCGGCAGTCTGGCCGCCGAGGTATCCGCACGGATCGCCGAGGGTTCGTTCTACGAACTGGACGCACCCGTCGAGCGAGTGTGCAGTGCCGAGTGCCCCATGCCCTACGCCCGGCGACTGGAGGAGGCCGCGCTGCCGCAGGTGACCGACATCGTGGCCGCGGCCCACCGGGCGGTGGACTGACCATGGCCGAGTTCACGATGCCGTCGCTGGGCGCCGACATGGACGAGGGAACGCTCCAGGAGTGGCTGGTGCGCCCCGGTGAGCGGGTCCGGCGGGGTGATCCGGTCGCGGTGGTCGAAACCGCGAAGTCCACGATCGAGGTCGAGTGCTTCGAGACCGGAACGGTGGGGGAGTTGCTGGTCGAGCCCGGAAGGACGGTGCCCGTGGGCACCCCGCTCGCGCTGATCGAAACGGAGCCGAGGGAACCGGAGAAGCCCAGGAGGAAGCCGCCGCGGGGGCGCAAGCCGAAGGCCACGCCGCCACCGGAGGCGATCCCGCCGCCTCTGCCCGAGCCGGCCCCCGCCGGTGTCCAGGAGTCCCCCGTCGCCCCTCCACCGGAGGAGCGCCCTCAGCACGAGGCCGTCCCCCTGGTCCGGCGGCTGGCGCGGGAGCGGGGTGTCGACCTGGAGACACTCCACGGTTCGGGCCTTCATGGGCGCATCTCTCGCTCCGATGTCAGGCGCGCTGCCGCCCGGCAGCCGCGAGCGCGGATCACCCCGCTCGCCCGAAGGCTGGCCGGGGAACTGGGGGTGGATCTCTCGACCGTGTCGGGGACCGGCAGATACGGCGCCGTCCGGGCCGATGACGTGCGCAAGGCGGCTGCCGGTCCCGCCACCGCTCTGGTGAGCGACCGCGCGGAACCGGCGCGTACGGCTGCGGAACCGGCGCGTACTGCTGACGACCGGGCCGCGGCTATGCGCCGGACGATCGCCAGTCTGATGGCGCGTTCCAAGCGGGACATCCCGCACTACTATCTGTCCACCACGGTGGACATGGCCGCCGCGATGGGCTGGCTGCGCGAGCACAACCGGCGCGGCCCGGTGGGCGAGCGGGTGCTCCCCGCGGCCCTGTTGCTGAAGGCCGCGGCCCTGGCGGTGCGGGAAGTGCCCGCGCTCAACGGTTTCTGGACCGAGGACCACTTCACCGAGGGCGACGGTGTGCACCTGGGCGTGGCGGTGTCCCTCCGCGGCGGCGGGCTCGTGGCCCCCGCGCTGCGCGACGCCGACACTCTTGCCCTCCCGCAGTTGATGGCCCGCCTGAAGGATCTGGTCACCCGGGCCCGTGAGGGGCGGCTGCGCGGGTCCGAGGTCTCCGACCCCACCATCACGGTCACCAACCTCGGGGATCAGGGAGTGGAGAGCGTTCTCGGCGTGATCTACCCGCCGCAAGTGGCCCTCATCGGGTTCGGGCGCGTTGTAGACCGTCCCTGTGCCGTCGACGGGCTGCTGGGTGTACGGCCGACGGTCACGGCCACCCTCTCCGCCGACCACCGGGCAACCGACGGCGCCATCGGGGCCCGCTGCCTGACCGCGGTCGACCGCCTCTTGCAACACCCGGAGGAGCTGTGAACCGCACCGAAGCAGTGGACGTGGTCAAGGAGTCCCTGGCGCAGGTCGTGCCGGGCGCCGACCTCGCCGCCCTGCGCCCGGACGATGCCTTCCGCGACGCCCTCGAGCTCGACTCGCTGGACTTCCTGAGCTTCGTCGAGACACTCAGCCGGCGCACGGGTGTCCGCATCGACGACGAGGACACTCCGCGGCTCACCACCCTGTCCGGCTGTGCCGAGTTCCTCGCCTCGCGCACGGAGTGAGGCCGATGGCGGCTGACGCGGGTTCGTCTCCACCGCGGCGGCCGGCGCGCGTGCCGACCGGCCGGGACCAGGCGGCGGTCATCCACCATCGCTCTCGCGGCCGTCGGACGAACCGGCCGCCCACCGGCGTCGCACGGCGTCCTCGTGCTCACTCTCCTCCAAGGCCAGTCCGACCTGGGCGAGCGACTCTTCCAGACGGGGGATCCAATGGCGCCGCAGCGCGCGTGCCCGCTGACGGGTGCGCGCCACCTCGGCCCCGACGATCCCGGCGGCCGCCCGCGCGACGGCGTACTCCGCGCCTGCCCGCAGCGCTTCCCGCCAGGCGGCCTCGGCGTGTATCAAGGCGGTGCTCCCGGGAGTGGCGGCGTCCGGGGAGCGGCCGGGGACCCGGCACGAGACGTGCGAGGGGTGGCGCACTCCCATCGTGGTCTCCTCGCGCCAGTCGATCTCCGGGGGGCCGACTCCGTCCGCCGCCGTTTCCAAGGCGTGCTCGCCCCCTTGGAGAAGCCCCCGCAGCAGCCAGGTCTCGGCTTCCCGGACCGTGTCGTGCCAGGCGTGCGCCCCGGCCTCCTCGGCTCGCAGCAGCTCCTCGTGCCGCGTTCGCAGGATGCGCAGCTTCTGATCGAGGAGGTCGGCTCCCCGCAAGGCGACGTCCAGGCTGTGCCGTAGCCGCAGACGGCCCGCGCGTGATGGCGGGGTGGCCGACGCGGCGCTCATGTTTCTGACGCCCGTCTCTCGCCGTCCGCCGTTTCTTCCTCCTCCGCGCCGTGCGCGTCGAGCAGGGCTGGGGGAAGCATGGCGAGCTGGCCGCGAGGGAGGGTGAGCAGCACCTGCCAGGCGGTGTCCAGTGTCCGGTCCAAGGAACGCGCCTCATCACGCGGCTGGTCCACGAAACGGTGCAGGAACGCCTCGTCGAAGGCGAGGTAGCGGTGGTCGGTCGGGCTCAGGGCCGCCTGCCCGACGAGGTCGGCCAACTCCCGGACCTGCCGTGCCCGGGAGAGGGCGGCCAGCATCTGGGCGGCCAGATCGAGGTGATCGGGCCGGGTCCGGCCGGGCCCGGCGCCCTTGCGCATCAGCCGGGACAGGGAGGAGAGGGCGTCAACAGGCGGATACACGCCCAGGGCATGCGTCTGGCGGGAGAGCACGATCTGGCCTTCGGTGATGTAGCCGGTCAGGTCGGGGACCGGATGGGTGATGTCTCCCGCCGGCATGGTGAGGACGGGCAGGACGGTGACCGATCCCTTCCGGCCGCGGATCCGCCCGCAGCGCTCGTAGAGCGAGGCCAGATCGCTGTAGAGGTAGCCGGGGTAGGCGCGGCGGGCCGGGACCTCGCCCCGGGCGGCGGAGACCTCCCGCAGCGCTTCGGCGTAGGCCGTCATGTCGGTCATCACCACGAGCACATGGCGGCCGCCGGTGAAGGCGAGGTCTTCGGCCACGGTCAGCGCGACCCGCGGGGTCAGGATCCGCTCGATCACGGGATCGTCGGCGGTGTTGAGCAGCAGTACGAGCTCCCCGGCGGCCGAGCGCTCTTCGAGGACGTCCCGGATGAAACGGGCGTCCGGGTGGGTCAGGCCCATGCCGGCGAAGACCACGCTGAACGGATCGCCGCCGACGGTGGACTGCGCGGCGATCTGGGCGGCCAGCTCCAGATGGGGCAGCCCGGCCACGGAGAACACCGGCAGTTTCTGCCCGCGCACCAGCGTCGTCAGGCCGTCGACGGCGCCGACTCCGGTGAGGACCGGATCCGACGGTGGCTCCCGCCGCACCGGATTGATCGGGGTGCCGCCCACCGCCGCGCCGCGCTCACCGAAGACCGGTGGACCGCCGTCGACGGGCTCGCCCCGGCCGTTGCACACCCGGCCCAGCCAGTCCGGTCCGACCGGAATCCGCAGCGGCTCCCCGGCGAAGGACACCCGCACACCCGCCGGATCCATGCCGGAGGTGTCCTCCAGCACCTGCACCACGGCGAGTTCACGGTCCACCTCCAGCACCAGGCCGTAGCGCAGCTCGCCCGAGTCGAGAGTGATCCGTACGAACTCGTCCCACCCCACTCCCGAGACCCCGTCCACGATGGCGAGCGGGCCGCGCAGCTCCCGCACGGCGGTGTACTCGACCTCACTCCAGCCAGTCACGGTCGCTCACGTCCCGACCCGCCACGGCACGGTGGGAGACACCTGGTCCACGGAGTTCCCCGAGGCGGGCGAGCATCGCCTCCCGCCGTGCCCTCACCCCTTCGGCGTCGTGCGGCCCCACCTCCTCCCCGGCCCGGAGCACCGGCCCGAAGTCCACCGTCTCGACGGTGGCCGCGGGCAGCCCCGAGGCCACCAGTTCCCGGCAGCGGCCGACGACCGCGAGCACGGCCTCGGCCAGCGCCGCGGCCTTGTCCGGCCCGCAGTACGCGTCGTGGGCGGACAGCGCGCTCTGCCGCAGCACTCCCTCGCGCACCAGCCGCCCGGCCAGAACACTGACCCGCTCCTGGTCGGGCAGGGCCGTGATGCCGATCAGGTCGACCAGGTCGGCCAGCCGGTCGGCCTCCGCGAGCACCGAGGCGATCCGATCACGCCGGGCGGACCAGGCGGGGTCGCCCGCCGCCGCGTGCCGGGCGGCGAGCGCCGCCGCGTCCCGGGAGAACGAGCCCGCCCAGGACACCGCCGGGTAGTGACGGGCGTAGGCCAGGTCGCGGTCCAGCGACCACAGGCAGCGCACGAAACGTTCGGTGTGCGCGGTGACCGGCTCGGTCAGGTCGCCGCCGGGCGGCGAGACCGCCCCGATCACGGTGACCGAGCCCCGGCCGCCCCCCAGTGTCGTCACGGCTCCCGCACGCTCGTAGAACGCGGCGATCGCCGATGCCAGGCCCGCCGGATAGCCCTCCTCGGCGGGCAGCGCCCCGGTACGGGAGGCGAACTCGCGCAGCGCCTCGGCCCACCGCGAGGTGGAATCGGCGATGACGACCACATCGAGGTCCATGTCGCGGAAGTACTCGGCGACCGTGGCTCCCGTGTAGATGCTCGCCTCACGGGCCATCATCGGCATGTTGGAGGTGTTGGCGATGGTCACCGTGCGGTCGGCCAGCCGTCCCCCGCCGCGCGGGTCCTCCAAGGCGGACAGCTCGGCGATGACATCCGCCATCTCATTGCCGCGTTCCCCGCAACCGACGTAGACGATCACATCGGCGTCGCACCATTTGGCGATCTGCTGCAACAGCATCGTCTTTCCGGTGCCGAAGCCGCCCGGGACGGCCACCGTGCCACCGCGCGCCACGGGGAAGAGCAGATCGATCACGCGCTGTCCGGTGGCGAGCGCCTCCCGCTCGCCACCGCGCTCGCGTACCGGGCGCGGACGTCGGACCGGCCACGTGGTGCCGATCCGTACCTCCGTTCCGCTCACGGCGGCCACCACCGCCTCCTGGCGGTATCTCCCCTCGGGAGCGACGCGCTCCACCACGCCACCGGCCCCCGGAGGCACCAGAACTCGCAGCGGGACCGGCCCGCCGTCCCGGATCTGCCCCAGCACGCCGCCCTCATGGACGCGATCCCCCTCGCTCACCGCCGGCACAAAGAGCCAGGCACGCTCCTCGGCCACACCCTGGGCCGCCCCCGGCGCAAGCCAGTCCCCGCTGCCGGACAGCGGCCGCAGCAGGCCGTCGAACACACCACCGAGCAGTCCGGGGCCGAGCGACGCGGACAGCGGGGCGCCCTGTGGCCGCGCCACGTCCCCCGGGGCCAGCCCGCCGGTGTACTCGTAGGACTGCACGGTCACCACACTGCCGCTGATCGCCACCACCTCGCCCGGGATCCCGGCCTCACCGAGGGATACCAGGTCGTACATCGCGGTGTCGCCCACGTACTCCATCTCGACCAGTGGCCCCGCGACCCGCAGGACGCGGCAGGAATCTCCCGGGGCGGCTCGGTGCACGAACCGCCCGGACGCCTCGGCGGATCCGCTCACGGCGACCACAGCGCCTCCACCTCCACCCCGAGCCGGTCCAGCGCGCGTGCGGTGAGACTGTCCAGAGTGCACTCGGCGCGCCGACCCGCAGCCCGGCCCACCACCCCTCCGTCCGGGGCCTCGGTGACCTCGGCATCAGGGCCCAGCAACCGCGACGCCCGCCGTCGCAGCCGATCCCGGGCGGCCGGATACCTCGCGGGGTCCTCCCGAAGTTCACGGCCACGCGTGAAGGCCCGGCGGCGCAGCTCTTCGTACGCCTCCCGCCGAACAGCCAGCGTCCGAACCCTGGCCGCCCGGCGGGCGCCCGCCCGTATGGTGCGGGCGGCGGCCGCGCCGTCCTGCTCGCCCTGCCGCGAAGCCTCCTCCAGAAGCGAGCGCGCCGTGGCCCTCGCCTCGCCGAGCAGTGCCGCGGCCTCCCGGTCCGCCCGATCGAGGAGCCCCCGCGCCTCGTCGCGGGCCGTGCGCAGCAAGGCGGCGCGCACCGGCGCGAGTGCGGTCACCGCCTGGTCGGAGGTCGGTTTCATGACGGCATCACCACGGTGAGCGGCCGGGTACCTTCCACGAGGACCTGGCCGAGCGCGTCCGCCGCGGCGGGAGTGAGGATGACCAGTGCGGTCCCGGGCGGCAGCGCTTGCCACGCCTCGCGGACCGCGTCCGGTTCCTCGGCGGCCACCACGGTGACCCCCGCCAGGACGAATCCGGCCATTCGTGTCCGCTCCCCGACGGCTACCACCCGCCCCATGATCAGGACTTTCCGATCAAGATGATCGCCACGACCAGGCCGTAGATGGCGATGCCCTCGGCCAGCCCGACGATCACCATCGCCCGGCCGAACAGCTCCGGACGCTCGCTGATCGCGGCCACGGCGGCGGCCCCGGTGTAGGCCACGGCGATCGCGGCGCCGATGGACGCCCCGGCCACCGAGATCGCGGCACCGATCAGCGCGGCCGAGCCGGAGCCCTGCGCCGCCGCCGCGGCCGGGGCGGCCGCCTGCGCGGGGCGGTGGTCGAGTGCCACCGTGAGCAGCGCCACCGCACCCGTGAACAGCAGGGAGTTGGTGGCGAGCACCCACCGCAGGGCGGTGTGCCCGGAACGCCGCAGCAGCCCCCGGCCGACCGCCAGGACCACGGCGACGACGGGCAGAACGATGAGCCAGACGATCATGTGGTCTCCTTGCCCGGCGTATCCCCTCGCGGCGGAGCGGCCTCGGGTCCGTTACCGTCCAGTACGGGCAGCCGCCAGGGACGGAACGAGCGGCCTTGTGCCTCGAAAACCCGCGAGAACAGCTCGTAGAACTCCAGCCGCAGCGCCTGTACCCCGGCGACCAGCGCTTCGAGGGCGAAGGCGAGCGCGTTGCCGACGGCGAAGAACACCACGGCCGCGGGCAGTGCCGCCGCGCCCAGGCCCGCCAGCGCCCTGGTGCCCTGCCACACGATCGCGCCGAGCGCCGCGTGCGTGAGTCCGAACGCCGCCAGCCGGGCGAAGGAGACGACGTTCGACCCGATGCGCAACACCCCGTCGAAAAGCTGGATCCCGACTTGGACCACCCCTCCCGGACCGCCGCCGGTCACGGCGAACAGACCGTTGCCCGCCAGGACGAGACCCGCGCCCGCGACCGCCACGCCTGTGAAGGCCAATTCCGGGCGGTGCAGCCAGGCCGCGCCGCCCACGACGAGGAGCCCGAGGTAGAGCGCCGCCCCGGCGATACCGGAGAGCGCGTACAGGGCCCCTGCCGGCCCGCCCTCCCGCCAGCGGTTGACGATGCCCACCCCGTAAGCCAGGGCGAGCAGCACGACGCCGAGCCCGACGGCGGCGATGAGCAGCCGCATCGGCTCCTCCAGCGGATTCAGCCAGAGCACCGGCAGCACACCGGTGGGCCCGAAGAACTCCCCGTACGCCACACCGGCCAGGGCACTGGTCAGCCCGGCCCCGGCGATGAACGGCCACAGCGGACGCAAGCCGCGGGCCCGGCAGGGGTGGCCGAAGCGCAGCAGGAGCCCGGCGAGAAGCAACAGCGCCCCGTGCCCGGCGTCCCCGAACATGACCCCGAACATCACCACATAGACGACGCCCGCGGGCATCGTCGGGTCGAGATCCGCGTAGGGCACCGTGCCGTAGGTGCGCACCAGTGGTGCGAACGAGCGCCGTACCGCCCCGGTACCGCGCAGCAGCGTCGGCGGATCGGTTCCGCGCGGGGCGCGCAGGGGCACCAGCGCGGCGCCCGCCCCGGCCAGGCGTTCAGCGGTCGCCGGGACGTCCGCGGCGGGACACCATCCGGCGAGTGCCGCGACGGCGCCGTGCGGCACC
>NZ_JAHLEM010000175.1 GCF_018883605.1 Streptomyces niphimycinicus
GCCCCGCGCCCGGGGCCGTACAGATAGGCGGCGAGCGCGGTGACGACCGCGACGACGAGAAGCGTGCGGGTGCTTTCGCGCAGGAAGCGTACGAGGGTGTCGAAGATGAAGGCCGCCGGGCCCCGGGGCAGGGCCGTGGGCGGGACGGAGTCCAGGTAGACGCCGCGCACCACGGCCAGGCCGACCAGTAGCGCCACCATCATCACCGCCGTGCCGATCCCGGCGGCCAGCAGCGTGAGCCGATGCGCGGGGGAGAGCCACACGGCGAGCGCGGCGAGCACGATCGTCACGGCGGGCAGCCAGGTGCCGACGATGTCGAGGAGGCGCATCGCGCCTTGCGCCTCGTCCAGCTTGTCCGTCCGCACCAGCGTGAACTGCCGGTCGATGTAAGGAATCTTGGCGGCCTTCTCGTAGCCCGCCCGGACGAGGCGCTGTTTGACGTTGTCGACAAGGGTGCCGATGTCCAGGACGATCGCGTTCCCGCGGGCCTGGACCGCGCTGGTGCCCTCACCGGTGAGGACCTTGACGACGGCGGCGTGGGCGCGGCGGTTGGCCGCGTCCCACACCAACGGGAACTGTTCGCTGGTGACCGCCTTGTGGATCACGCGGTGCACGGCGTCGGTGAGGGCGCTCTCCAGCGGCCCGCCGAGCATCTTCGTGCCGTTCACGACGACGGCCGGGGCTCTGGTCTGGTCCAGATTCTTGGCGAGCTGGGCGGTGATGGCGGGCACGTCGACCTGGTCGACCACGCGCCGGGTGAGCCGGTTGGTGATGGTGGACTGGACGCCGGGGTTCCGGGCGATCGGGGCGACGGTCTGGACATACCGGTGCGAGTCGGTGATCTCCTCATGCAGCCAGGTGGCGACGATGGCGAGGGGCGAGAGCAGGACCGCCAGGACGAGCAGCACACTCGCGCCCGCGTGGCGAAGCCGCCGGTGGCGTACGGCCGCGGCCCCGCGCAGCCGCTCGTACTCCTGTCGTTCGCTCCCGCTGAGCGGCTGGGGCTGGGGCTGGGGCTGGGCGGGGCCGGAGGCGTCGGCGGACGAATCCATGGGTCCTCCCTCGCGCGGGACGGAGGGAAATGCCACCGGACGGAGACGCCACCGGAGAGTGGCGGCGTCACGGCGCTGGTCACCCCTGGGGGCGGCGCATCTCCTCGATCCGCGGTCCGAGGCTCTGGAAACGCGGTGGCGGGCCGTTTCGATTCACGGTTTCGATTCACGGCCGGGAGCCGGGGCCGGGAGTCGGGACCGGGGAGCCGACGTGGTGGGGCGGCGTGGTGGCGAGCCCTGCGCGGGGTACCCGTGGGAGGACACTGCCCCGGGAGGTCATATGACGTCGGCGGCACCCTGGACGGCACGCCTCGCCCTGGTCGCGGGCGCCATGGCGGTGGTGATCCTTCTCCTGTTCGCCGGGGCGCGGAGTGTGGTGCTGGTCGCGGTGGGGGCGGGCGGGACGGCGGTCACGCTGGCGGGCGTGTGGTGGACGCTCGTCCACAGAGGGCTGGTCAGGGCGCTGGCCGCCGTGCTGGCGGTGGTGGCACCGGTCGTCGTCCTGGTCCTCTACGCGCTGGCCGGACTGTTGTGGGTGGTGCTGGTCTCCCTCGCGCTCTGGGCGCTGGCGGTTGCCTCGGGGCGGTTCGCGCTGGCGGAGGAGGCCGGGCCCCGGCGCCCGGGGGAACGCCGGGTCGCGCCGCCGGAACGGCCGTTCCTGATCATGAATCCGCGCTCCGGTGGCGGGAAGGTCGGCCGCTTGGGCCTGCCGGAGAAGGCGGAGGCGCTGGGCGCACGGGTGGCCGTCCTGGACCCGGACCACCCCGACCAGGCCGACGGGGTGGTCGGGCTCGCCCGCCGCGCCGTCGAGGAGGGCGCCGATCTGCTGGGCGTAGCGGGCGGCGACGGCACGCAGGCCCTGGTGGCGGGGGTGGCGGCCGAGTGCGGTGTCCCCTTCGTGGTGATCCCCGCCGGGACCCGCAACCACTTCGCCCTGGACCTCGGACTGGACCGGGACGACCCGTCGGCCTGCCTGGACGCGCTCACCGACGGGGTCGAACTGCGCGTGGACCTGGGCTTCATCGGTGAGCGCGTATTCGTGAACAACGCCTCGTTCGGTGCCTACGCGGCCGTCGTCCAGAGCCCCGCCTACCGCGACGACAAGGTCCGCACCACCCTTGAGCTCCTCCCCGACCTGCTGACCCACGAGACGGGGCCGGATCTCGTGGTGCGGGCGGGTGGGCTCGTCATGGACAGACCACAGGCCGTCCTGGTGAGCAACAATCCGTACCGCACGGGCGATCCGGCGGGCCTGGGGCGGCGCCCAGGGCTGGACTCCGGAGTCCTCGGCGTGCTGGCCGTCACGGTCGACTCGGCGGCACAGGCAGCCGGCCTGCTGCGCGGCCGCAACGCGCCCGGACTGGTCTCCACGACCGCCGAGGACGTCACCGTCGACACGCGGGAGCCGACCGTCCCGGTCGGCGTGGACGGCGAACCCCTCACCCTGCGGACCCCCCTCCACTGCCACATAGCGCCGGGCGCCCTGCGCGTACGGGTCCCGAGACACCGCCCGGGGGTCCCGGCCGGCAGACCGGCCATGGACTGGCGCAGGGTGCGGCGACTGGCGCTGACCACCGTCAGGACGGCGGCGGGGCGCGGACCGCACCGATCACGGTTATGGCGCGTGCGGGTGCGGGAGTTGCGCCTCCCCGTCCACCGGGAAACGGAGGGCCCCGGCGTCGGCCGTCCACTCGACGCCGCCTCGCTCCGGCCGGAGGAACGCGACGCGACCGCTGGTCATCTGGTGGTCGAAGCACAACTCGGCGACGCCGTGCACCGCCTGCACCACGCCGGTACGGCCACTGGCCGGGTCGTACGCCACCTGACCGGGGGCGGGCGCTGGGGGTTGGTCGGGCTGTGGCTGACGGAGTTGGTGGTTCATGCGATGCGTCCTTCGGGCTGCCGGGGGATGCGGACGGTGTGGGCGGGGTGGCGTCGGCGCAGCACCTCGTAGTCGGTGGCCTTGCTGTAGTCCCCGGCTCGTCTGGCCTGTTCGCGCAGTGCCGCGTAGTGGCGGCAGATGGGGCAGACGTCGTTCAACGGTCACTCTCCGGTGGATGTGGGCGGCTGGTGGCGCGCCGTTGGAGGTCTCCGGGGAGCGCCCCGCAGAACAGGACGTCCGGAGTCCCTCCCACCGACGTCTCGGCCGGACCCGCGGAACTCCAGCCACGTCGCCGCGCCACTTCCCGCATCTCGCGGGTGACCCGGTCCGCGACGCGATATCGGGTGGATTCGGTGATGTGTTCGGAGGGAAACACCATGGGGGGTTCTTCCTGACCTGGATGTGTCTTGCGAGCTTTAATCACTCTGTGTACGCCCAGCGTTGCCCTGCGGGGCCGCGCGCAACAGGGATCGGGGCACACCAAGCGGCTTGGGGTGAGGGGAGAACTACGGGTGAGTGAGGTCAGGGAAGCAGGCCAGGAACCGTCCAGCGGAGCGGCGTTCTTAGGAGCCGAGGTACGAACCTGGCGGATGCAGGCGGAGCTGAGCCAGCGGGAGTTGGGCTTGAAAGCCAACTACGGGCAGCAATATGTGGCCAAGGTGGAGGCGGGGGAGCGCTTGGCCAGCCCCGAGTTCGCCGACGCATGCGATCGGGCCTTCGGCACGCTGGGCCTGTTCGCGCGCCTACGGAAGCGGGCCAGTCAGCAGGGCTATCCGGACTGGTTCGTGCCGTACGTGCAGTTGGAACGGCAGGCGGTCAGCATCCTGGACTACTCGGCGACGCTCATCATGGGCATGTTGCAGACGCCCGAGTATGCGCGGGCGGTGTTCCAGGCCGTGCATCCCCGGAAGAGCACAAGCAAGCTCGATGAGCTGGTGGATGGGCGACTGCGGAGGCGGGAGGTGATGGAGAAGGACACGCCTCCGCTGCTCTGGTGCGTCCTGAACGAGGCATGCCTACGGACTGCGGTGGGTGGCCCAGGAGTCATGACCGCACAACTCGCCCACCTTCTGGAGGAGGCGGAGTCTCCGCACATCACCCTTCAGGTACTACCGTTCGCGGTGGGGGCACCCCCGGCGCCAGAGAGTTTCACCCTTCTGACGTTCGATGAAGGGCCGAACGTCGCCTACGTAGACACGGCGATTGCGGGCCATCTGATCGATTCACCGGAAGCGGTGGCGAGTGCGACCGCAACCTATGACCGGCTGCGGGCTGCCGCTCTGCACCCTGATCAGTCCTTGTCCATGATCCGTAGAGTGATGGAGGAATACGCTCGATGAGAAACGCTCTCGACCTGTCCCGTGCTGAGTGGGTCAAGTCCAGTTACAGCAACGGCAACGGAGGTCAGTGCGTGGAATTCGCACCCGGCATAGCCGCCACTGCCGGTGTTGTCCCCGTCCGGGACAGCAAGCACCCGGCAGGCCCCGCCCTCGTCTTCCCCGTGGAGGCGTGGACTTCGTTCACGAGCGCCGTGCGCAGCGGAGAGTTCCCGGCCAACTGAGGCGCAGCGCCGCGCGGCCAGGACGCATGGTCGCGCGAAGCGCCATCCTCGGCGCGTCTTCCAGCCGCCGTCCAAGCGGCGATGATCGGTGGGCGGGCACTCAAAAGTTATCCGCGAACGGATCTTGCGTATCTCCCCAATGGAATACATTTGAGCCCGTTTCGGGAGAATAATCTACTCGCGCTCCCACGTCGGGAAGATTGAATTCCTCTTGCAGCCATCCGTCGATAGTGAGGGCAGCGACTTCCGAACGGTAGTCACTGAGCGGAAACGTGAGTCGATGGACTGCGACTTCTATGCCCTCGGGATAGAGTGCGGAGAGGTTCTCCGAGTGAAGTGATGCGCCGACGCAGAGCCACGCCAGATCTTTCCAATGGATGCCCGGGGGAGGGGACAGGTAGATCTTTCGGTGGACTTGAATGCGCTGTTCGTTTGGCCTGCCGTTCGCGACGCTCTCGGCGGACAAGTCGGCAGCGAGCCCCCCATTCGGGAAACGCTTGCGGAATTTGAAAGTTCGAATGGCTGTCATTGCTATTCCAAGAATTTCAGCAGATGGAATACGGACTTACTGAAGAAGTGCTCTTCGCCCATTCCGGTTCTGCCTCGTATGTAGTCGTAATTGTGCGGAATCCCATCTCCGTACAGTCGGCTATGGCGATCCATGAACAATTCCGCTTCCCTGGGGCTCATTTCGATCATATCGGCCTTGCGTAGAGTTGCAAAGTCGCGTTCGGAGACTTTGAAGGTGAGTATCTCTACGTCATACCCACGGCTCTGTCGACGTTCCAGATAGCGCTCGGCATCCGCCCTGCTCCCCCACGAGTAGACGCCTTCTCCGTATTGGCCCCGGTTCGCGTCTGTAGGCCACGGGGTGCCGTCACGTCGTAGCCGCACGGCGTCTTCAGGGCCTTGCACTGTGTGGAACTCGCGGCAGGGGGCGAGGCCCAGGGGATCGGTCCAGGTGTGGGGGTTGTGGACATAGGTCGCCGGATTGAGGGCTGGGGCGAGGCCCAGAGGGTCTGGGGAGAGATAGCGGGCAGAATCCGGGTCGTAGTAGCGGTGGAAATTGTAGTGGTGGCCGGTTTCGGGGTCGAAGTACTGGCCAGGGAAGCGCAGAGGGGTATAGGCCGTGCTGTCGGCGGCCCAGGTGGTGGTGCCCCAGAGGGTGGAGCGGGAGCGCCAGGCGATGGTGCCTGAATCATCGACCAGTTCGGTGGGGGTGCCGACGAGGTCGGTGACGATTGCGAAGAAGCGGGTGTCGATTTCGCGTTGGGTGGTGGCTTCGGTGATGCGTTCGGTTTGGGCCACCGGGCGCAGGCCGTCGTGGCCCCAGGTGAGAGTGACGGGATGGGGGAGGTCCGGGGTGGTGGTGGTTTGTTCCACCAGGGTGGGGCCGTCCCAGGTGAAATCCGTTTGTTCCAGGACGCTTTCGCCGTCGGCCGCGAGGCGTTGTTTGGCGGTGCGGCGGCCGAAGGGGTCGTAGAGGTAGCGCCAGACCGTGCCGTCGGGGGTGGTGACCGATACCAGGTGGTCTTCGGCGTTCCAGGTGTAGCGCCAGGTGTCGGGTTTCTTGGACAGGCGGGTTTTTTGGCGGAGGGTGAGGCGGCCCGCGTCGTCGTGTTCGTAGCGGACCGAGCCCGCGCCGGTGATGCGCGTGCCGGTGTAGGTGCGGGGGCCCGTCGACTCCTGGGCGGGTTGCGTGCTCGGCCAGGCCGCGTGCGTTTGGTTGCCCGCCGCGTCATAGGCGTAGGTCTCGGTCCAGCCGTCGGCGTGGACGGTCGTCACCCGGCCTGTCGCGTCCAGGTCGAAGGTGCGTCGGCCCGACAGGTTGTCGTCCATCGAGATGAGGTGGCCGTCGGCTCGATAGGCGTACGCCCGGTGGATACGGCTGGATGCGCCGGTCAGCGATTGCGCGACCAGGCGGCCGAGCGGGTCCCAAGTATGGGTGAGGGTGAGGGCGTCGCCGATGCGGCGCGTGATCTCGCGGCCCGCCGCATCGCGTGTCGAGGTGAGGACGCGGTCCCCGGTGGACAGGGTGGTGCGGTTGCCCGCCGCGTCGTAGGCGTAAGTTGTCTCCGCTCCGGCCGGAGTGCGGCGGCGGACAAGCTGTCCTGCCGGGTCGTAGACCAGGTGGAGGGTGCGGCCGTCCACGGTCTCGGACAGCATGCGGCCGACGGGGTCGTAGGCCCGGGTCAGTTCGGTGTCCGGGCCGACGGCCTCGAGCAGTTCTCCGGCCGGGCCCCAGCGGAAGGTCGATACCTGCCCGGCGGCGTCCTGGGACACTACGCGGCCCAGCGCGTCGTAGACGTAGCCGGTGCGTTGGCCCAGCGGGTCGGTACGCGACAGGAGTTGGCCCGCCGCGTCGTGTTCGTAGGTCACCCTTCGGCCGTCGAAGTCCGTCTCCGCTATCAGACGGCCTGCCGGGTCATAGGCGTAATCCCAGGTCAGGCCCTGGGGGTTGGTGACCTGGGTCAGTCGCGTCGCCGCGTCGTGGGTGAAGGTGTAGCGGACCCCATCCGGACCCGTACGGGCCGCCAGCAGGTC
Organism: Streptomyces niphimycinicus; assembly: GCF_018883605.1. Lineage (GTDB taxonomy): Bacteria > Actinomycetota > Actinomycetes > Streptomycetales > Streptomycetaceae > Streptomyces > Streptomyces niphimycinicus. The sequence continues at coordinate 7,040 of NZ_JAHLEM010000175.1, forward strand.
GAAGTGGGTGTACTCGTACACCGTCGTGCCGCCGACGGAATCGGTGTGGGTGGTGCGGTTGCCCTCGCCGTCGTACGTCCAGGACTCCGCCGAGCCGTCCGGCCCGGTGCGGCGCAGGAGTTTGCCCTCCGGGCTCCACTCGTAGCGGGTCACCGCGCCCAGCGGGTCGGTCTCGGCCACCACGCGGCCGAACGCGTCCCGCTGGTAGAAGGTCGTGGCTCCCAGCGGGTCGGTGATCTCGGCCGGGAGCCCGGCCCCGTCGCAACGCACCCGGGTCGTCGCGCCCAGCGGGTCGGTGACGGCGAGCAGGCCGCCGCGTGCGTCGTACATATAGCGGGTGGTGGCGGCGAGTGGGTCGGTGAGGGTGGTGCGGTTGCCCGCCGTGTCGAAGGTCTGCCGCCACACCGCGCCGCCCGGATCGGTGATCTGCACCGGGTTGCCCTGTGCGTCGGGCACCGCGCTGATCTCGCTGCCGTCCGGCCGGATCACGGCCGTCGGATGGCCGTGCTCGTCGTAGCGGAAGCCGGTGGTGCGGCCCAGCGGGTCGGTCTCGGCGATCGTACGTCCGGCCTGGTCATACGCGGTGCGGCTGACCGCGCCTGCCGCGTCGATCTCCCCGACGACCTGGTGTGCCTCGTCGATCAGATAGCGGGTGACCGCACCGTCCGGTGAGGTCAGGGTCGTGAGCTTCAGGCCGGGGAAGTCCGGGTCCACCCCGTCGTAGCCGATGCGGAGGGTGTAGTGACCGCCTTCGCCGCCCTCGGCGACGACCCGGTCCCGCTCGTCGTAGGCGTAGGAGTACCAGCGGTTGTTGGTGTCGATCCAGGACGTGACCCGCCCGGCCGGGTCGTAGACGAAGCGCAGCGGCAGCCCCGAGGACCCCGTCACTTCGGTGAGATGGCCGTCGGTGTAGCCGTAGCCCATCACCCGTACGTCCCCCACCCACAGGCCGGTGATCCGCTCGTGCTCCGACGTCAGCCGCAGCCGGTAGCCGCCGCTGTGGAGGATTTCGAGGGGCGTGCCGGAGGCGTCGTAGGTGAAGGTGATGCGGTTGCCGTTGCGGTCGGCGATCTCCCGCACGAGCGCCAGTGCCTCGTCGCGGTACGGGGCGAAGGTGCGGACGAGCCCGGCCTCCGGGTCGGTGACGGTGTACGCGACCCCGTCCGCCGTCCGGGCCAGCGGCCACCGCGGCCCCTCCGCGGGCAGGACCGCGGCGCCGCCCGGCACCGGATGCGGATAGGCCAGCAGCAGACCGTCCTCGGTGAAGAAGACCACGCCCTGCTCGTCGAACTCCAGCCGCTGGTCGGCCGTCGATGCCCAGGTCGGGCCGAACCACCGCCCGGCGCGGTACCCGGAGTCCACCCGGCGGGAGAACACCAGCGGCAGCACACCCGGCAGCTCCACATCCGTCTGCGGCAGGAACATCCGCCCCGTCGCCACATCCACCGGATCGGTACGACCATGCCGCACCCGGTCCCAGGTACGGGAGAAGAACCCACGGCCACGGCTGCGGAGAGCGCCGCGCGCCCATTGCGTCGCCTCACGCGCCGCCAGCCTGGCCCCGACGCGGGAGGCGATCGGGGCGAGGGCACGCGGGGCGAGACCCATCAGCAGGGTCTCCGCCAGCCCGCCGCCCATGGCGAGTTCCAGCGGCAGCGCGTACGGCATGGCGAACATGGCGAGGGTCAGGAGGAGGGGAAGGCCGATCTCGAGGAGCTTTTGCAGCAGGAAGCGGTCGGTGCCGAGGATGCGGTAGCCGGCGAGGGGGGCCTCGCCGTCGGCGATCGCCGACCAGCGGGACAGCAGCAGGGCGCCGACGACGAGTGAGCCCGCGCAGACGGCGATCCGGAACTGGACCAGGGCGAGCGCCTCGCCCAGAGGGGCCGCGCCCGCGGCCCGGTAGCCGCGTACGGCGGAGATCAGGCGCCACAGGGTCAGGGCCAGCCCGGCCAGGCCGACACCGACCAGGAGGTGCAGCCCGGTGCCCCCGGTGAAGTACTCCTGTAGATCCTTCGTGGACGGGAAGGAACCCACCGCCAGATACAGCAGGGAGGGGACGGCCAGCAGCAGGCTGAGCACCAGAAGAACCTTCTCGTGGCGCGGCCGGCGGGGGCGCTGCGCCCGGGCCCGGCGCCACAACTGCCGGAAGGTCACGCCATGCCATGCCTCCTGACTGTGGGACGCGTCCATCCGGCGGGTCTGCCGGGCGACCGACTCGCGCAGCGGCTCCAGCTTCTCGGCGCGGGTACGGGGGTGGGCCGTGGCATACAGCAGCGCTCTGCGCTGCCGGGCATAGCCCAGGGCGATGATCCAGGTGGCCGGGAGGCGCAGCAGGGCGTACCCGAGGAGAGCTTCGGGGGCGGTTTGGCCCTGGCGCTCGGCCGCCAGTACGACGTCAGGCGCACGGCGCCGACCCAGGCCGGACCGGCGCAGATCCCAGATCCACGCGACGGCGAGGCACCCCAGGATGATCCACAGGCCCCAGTCCCCGGCCAGCCTCTCCCGCCACTCCATCGCGGTGGTCTCGCCCGGGAAGGCCGCGGCGTAATTGGTCACCCAGTGGATCGCCACCGCCGCGGCCAGCGGCACCAGGGCCGCGACCCGGGTCACCGCGCGGGCACCACACCACAGCAGGCCCACCCCCAGCCCGCCGAGCGCGCTGGCGAAGATGTGTACGTCATAGGGGAGTGTCGGCCCCCCGACTTCGACGGTGCCGGTCGATGAGGGAAACCAACTGCCGAGGATCTGTCCGAGGCCGGGGACGTACGGGGGGTCGATCAGTCCCCCCGAGATCTGCCAGCCCCCGTCATCCGTGGGGACGGCCTTACCCGCGGACTCGGCGTACATCAGAAGCTTTTCCAGCAGACCGAACCCCGCCCCGGCGGCGCCGCCCAGCACCACGAAGTCCGCCAGCCCCCACTGCATCCGCCTGCGCAGCGCCCACCCGGCGACCACGAGCGGCGCGATCTTGATCAGCTCCTCCACCACCGGAGCCGTCGTCCACGACACCACATCCATGACGCCCGACAGCGATTTCTCCCGCGCGGTCGCCAACTGGCGTGCCACGACGAGTTCCAGGCCCATCGAGAGCACACCGCAGCCGTACGCACCCACGCCGAAGGCGAGCAGCACCGTCGGCCACCGCACCGTCCGCACCGGCCAGGACAGCAATAAGAGCTGCAACACAGCCCATACGGACGCAGCAGCCATCCAGAACGCCACGCCCGCGGCCCCCTCCGACGTTGTCAGTGATCCGTCACGCTAAGTCGAACAGCGGTGACATACAAGGGACGGCCGAGCGGCCTGGGGCGGATCCGTGCGTCCCGAACAGGGGGTGCCCACCCCGGTACGCTGAGGCCAGCAGCATCAGCCCCAGCGCACAGGTTCAGGGAGGTGAGTCATGACCGCCGAGATGGTCGCTCCCGAGTGGATGCACGAGCAGATCACGGCTGAGCAGTACGACTCCTGGTCCGAGGAGCAGTGCGCGGGCATCGAGGTCGTGGACGGGATGGTCGTGGTGAGCCCCAGCGCGTCGAAGCGGCACAACCGCCTGGCCCGGATCCTTGCCAACGCCCTGGAAGACGCCGCAGGCCCCGACTGGAACGCCGATACCGATTTCGACGTCCGGCTCCAGGACGTGCCGCTCACCAATCGTCGTCCGGACGTGGTCGTGTATCGCGCGGAAACGATCGACATCACGCCCACCCGCCCCGAGCATGTACTGCTGGTCGCCGAGGTCGTCTCGCCCGGGTCGGAGACCACCGACCGCATCGTGAAGGTGGACCAGTACGCCAAGGCCGGAATCGCCTTCTACTGGCGGATCGAGCAGGCGGCCACCGGCGTCCCGCTCGTCTACACCTATGTTCTCGACCCCGCGACGAAGACGTACCGGGAGGGCGAGGTGTTCACCGGTGTGGTGAAGGTCGCGGCTCCGTTCCCGGTGCGGGTCGACCTCGGTCAGCTCTGATCGCTCGGACGTCGAGCATCCGGACGGCCGGTCGGGAGCACGTGGCGCAGCTTGTCCGGGTTGCGGATGATGCGGATCTCGGTGATGCGCCCGTCCTCGACTTCCGCACAGGCGACCGTGTCCGGGTGGCCCGCGACGGTGAGGAGCAGGCCCGGGCGGCCGTTGACGTCGACCGTGTGGACCCGGGGGTCGTCCATCGGCTGGGTGAGGACTGCTGCCAGGAAGCGGGCGACTTTCTCCGCGCCCTGTTGCGGGCGCAGAGCGGCCTTGACCTTGCCGCCGCCGTCGCTCCACGCCGTGACGTCGGGGGCGAGCAGCTCCATCATCCGGTTGAGGTCGCCGCCGAGGCAGGCGGCCAGGAACTCATCGGTGACCTGGCGCCGCACCTCGGCCGGTGTGTCGTAGCGCGGCCGGCGGGCCTGGACGTGAGATCTGGCCCGGTGGCCCACCTGGCGTACGGACGCCTCGCCGCGCTCCAGCATTCCGGCGATCTCCTTGAAGGAGAAGCCGAAGACCTCCTTGAGTACGAAGACCGCCCGCTCCAGTGGCGAGAGAGTCTCGAGGACGACGAGCAGGGCGAGCGAGACGGACTCGGCCAGCTCCACCTCCTCGCCCGCGCCGGGCTGGGTGACCAGCGGTTCCGGCAGCCAGGGGCCGACGTACCGCTCGCGGGTGGCGGCGGCGGAAGTGAGCCGGTTGAGCGAGAGGTTGGTGACCGTACGGGCCAGATAGCCCGCCGGGTTGTCCACCCGGGTGGTCACCTGGCTGGAGCGCAGCCAGGTGTCCTGCACCATGTCCTCGGCATCGGCGACGCTGCCGAGCATGCGGTAGGCGATGCCGAACAGCATGCGCCGGTGGCGCTCGAAGGTGGTCGCGTCGATCACGTCCGTGACGTTACCGCGCAGGTGTCCGAGAAGCCCTGGCTGGTCAGGCCGAAGGCGCTGTTGATGCGCGAGCGGTAGTTCTCCAGGGCGACCATGGCGGTGAGTTCGACGAAGGCGGCCTCACCCAGCCGCTCGATCAGGGTGGCCGCGAGCTCGTCGGTGACGCGGGGTTCGGTTTCGGTCATCGCTTCGGCGTAGTCCAGGACGAGCAGTTCCAGTTCGGTGAAGGCGTCCTGGTGGTCGCGCCACTGCGGCACCTTGGAGATCTTGTCCATGGGGAGGCCGAGGGAGTCGGCCTCCCAGTGGCCGAAGTCCATGCACCACGAGCAGTTGATCCTGGCCGCCGCGGCCATCACCGCGAGGTGCTTGACGCCCCGGTCGAGGCGGTTCCACTTGGCGGCGCCGCGCTCCTGCCGTACGTACGTCAGGAGCACCCGCCCGTTGTGGCCGACGGCCAGACCGGGGTCGAGCACCTTGCCGTAGGTGCGCCGGGAGTACCAGGCGCCGATGCGGTTGAGCAGCGTGCTGGGCGGAGCGAGCGAGATACGGGCCATGGCGGGTTTCTCCATCCTGTCGCGGCTGTGGTCGCAAGACCTTCCGCAGGTGCGACAGAACGGGCCGCCGGAGTGTGACATCCGGCGGGCACTCGTCCGAAGCGGGCGGATCCGGCCGGATCCGCCCGCTCTCAGCACTCGATGACGTTCACCGCGAGCCCGCCCCGCGCCGTCTCCTTGTACTTGACCTTCATATCGGCGCCTGTCTCCTTCATCGTCTTGATGACCTTGTCGAGCGAGACATGGTGGCGGCCGTCGCCGCGCAGGGCCATCCGCGCGGCGGTGACCGCCTTGACCGAGGCCATGCCGTTGCGCTCGATGCAGGGGATCTGGACCAGGCCGCCCACGGGGTCGCAGGTGAGGCCGAGGTTGTGTTCCATGCCGATCTCGGCGGCGTTCTCCACCTGTTCCGGGGAGCCGCCGAGGACCTCGGCGAGGCCACCGGCGGCCATGGAGCAGGCGGAGCCGACCTCGCCCTGGCAGCCGACCTCGGCGCCGGAGATCGAGGCGTTCTCCTTGAAGAGCATGCCGATCGCGCCCGCCGCGAGGAGGAAGCGGATGACGCCGTCCTCGTCGGCGCCCGGCACGAAGCGCGTGTAGTAGTGCAGGACGGCGGGGATGATGCCCGCCGCGCCGTTGGTGGGGGCGGTGACCACGCGTCCGCCGGCCGCGTTCTCCTCGTTGACCGCCATCGCGTAGAGGGTGATCCACTCCATGGCGCGGGCGGTCGGCTCGCCCTCGGAGCGCAGCGCGCGGGCCGCGGTGGCGGCGCGGCGGCGGACCTTGAGGCCGCCGGGGAGGATGCCCTCCTGGGACATGCCGCGGGCCACGCATGCCTCCATGACATGCCAGATCTCCAGGAGGCCGTCCCGGATCTCCTGCTCGGTGCGCCACGCCTTCTCGTTCTCCAGCATCAGCGCCGAGATGGACAGACCCGTCTCATGGGAGAGCCGCAGCAGTTCGTCGCCGGTGCGGAAGGGGTGGGTGAGGACGGTGTCGTCGAGCTTGATGCGCTCCTCGCCGACCGCGTCCTCGTCCACCACGAAGCCGCCGCCGACCGAGTAGTACGTCTTCTCCAGCAGCGGATGGCCCTCGGCGTCGTACGCGAGCAGCGTCATGCCGTTGGCGTGGTACGGCAGGGAGCGGCGGCGGTGCAGGATGAGCTGGGTCGAGGCGTCGAAGTCGATCTCCTGGCCGGGGCCGATCTCGGTGCCGAGCAGCCGCAGCCGCTTGGTGCCGCGGATCCGCTCCACCTCGCTGTCGGCCGCCTGGACGTCGACGGTGCGCGGGGAGTGGCCCTCCAGGCCCAGCAGTACGGCCTTCGGGGTGCCATGGCCATGACCGGTGGCGCCCAGCGAGCCGAAGAGTTCGGCGCGCACGGAGGCGGTGTGGGCCAGCAGGCCCTCGTTCTTCAGCCGGCGGACGAACATCCGCGCCGCCCGCATCGGGCCGACGGTGTGCGAGCTGGACGGGCCGATGCCGATCGAGAAGAGGTCGAATACGGAGATGGCCACGGGGGGACTCCTTCGTCTGCACGCGGGGGAGGCGTGCGGGCCGTGCGGGGGTGGTGCGGCGGGGGCGCGCCAGGGCGGGCGCGCCCCCGTGTGCAGGGTTACTTGGACAGATGGGCGTACAGCGGGTGCTTGTCGGCCAGGGCGGTGACCCGGGCCTTCAGCGCCTCCGCGTCGTAGGACGGCTTGAGCGTCTGCGCGATCACGTCGGCGACCTCGCGGAAGTCCTCCGCGGTGAAGCCGCGCGTGGCCAGTGCCGGGGTGCCGATCCGCAGACCCGAGGTGACCATCGGGGGCCGCGGGTCGTTCGGGATCGCATTGCGGTTGACCGTGATGCCGACCTCGTGGAGCCGGTCCTCGGCCTGCCGTCCGTCCAGCTCCGAGTCGCGCAGATCGACCAGGACCAGATGGACGTCGGTGCCACCGGACAGGACGGCGACGCCCGCTTCCCGCACATCGGCCTGGGTCAGGCGCTCGGCGAGGATCCGGGCGCCCTCCAGCGTGCGCTCCTGGCGCTCCTTGAAGGCCGAACCCGCGGCGACCTTGAAGGAGACCGCCTTCGCCGCGATGACATGCTCCAGCGGGCCGCCCTGCTGACCCGGGAAGACCGCCGAGTTGATCTTCTTGGCCAGATCGGCGGTGGAGAGGATCACGCCACCGCGCGGACCGCCCAGGGTCTTGTGGGTGGTGGTGGTCACCACATGGGCGTGCGGTACGGGCGAGGGGTGCAGCCCGGCCGCCACCAGACCCGCGAAGTGGGCCATGTCGACCATCAGGTACGCGCCGACCTCGTCCGCGATCCGGCGGAAGGCGGCGAAGTCGAGCCGGCGGGGGTAGGCCGACCAGCCCGCGATCACCATCTTGGGGCGGTGCTCCTTGGCCAGCCGCTCGACCTCGTCCATGTCGACCAGACCGGTCTCGGCGTCCACGTGGTAGGGCACCACGTTGTAGAGCTTGCCCGAGAAGTTGATCTTCATGCCGTGGGTCAGATGGCCGCCGTGCGCCAGGTTCAGCCCCAGGATGGTGTCGCCGGGGGAGAGCAGGGCGAACATCGCGGCCGCGTTGGCCTGGGCGCCCGAATGCGGCTGGACGTTCGCCGCCTCGGCGCCGAAGAGCTCCTTCACCCGGTCGATGGCGATCTGCTCGACCACATCGACATGCTCACAGCCGCCGTAGTAGCGGCGGCCCGGGTAGCCCTCGGCGTACTTGTTGGTCAGGACCGAGCCCTGGGCCTCCATGACCGCCGCCGGAGCGAAGTTCTCCGAGGCGATCATCTCCAGGGTGGACTGCTGGCGGTGGAGTTCGGCGTCGACGGCGGCGGCGACATCCGGGTCGAGCTCGTGCAGGGAGCTGTTGAGAAGCGACATCAGGGTCCCGATCGGAAGAGGAGGGTCAGTTTTCGGCGAAGGCGGTGTACGCGTCGGCGGAGAGCAGTTCCTCCGGCTCGCCGGTCACCCGCACCTTGAACAGCCAGCCGCCCTCGAAGGGGGCGGAATTCACCAGCGCCGGATCGTTCACCACGTCCTCGTTGATCTCGGTGATCTCACCGGAGACCGGCGAGTACAGGTCGCTGACCGACTTGGTGGACTCCAGCTCACCGCAGGTTTCACCGGCGGTGACGGCAGAGCCGACGTCGGGGAGCTGGACATAGACGACATCGCCGAGCGCGTTGGCCGCGAACTCGGTGATGCCGATCGTCGACACGCCGTCCTCGTCGGCGGCCGACAGCCACTCGTGCTCCTTGCTGTAGCGAAGCTGCTGGGGGTTGCTCATGGTCCGATTCTCCTGGATACGGGGGAGTGATTGGGAAACGGGTCTTAGCTGGTGGGACGCGACGCCGGTGGGTGCGGCGACGGTCTACGCGGTGCGGCGCCATATGACGCCGGTGGACGCGGCGTCGGGGGGATGTGACGCCGGTGAACGCCGGGCCGGTCCATGTGAGGACGCCGGTCGGGCGCGACGCGTTGCGGCGGGACCGCTCAGCGCTCGCGCCGGTAGAAGGGGAGCGCCACGACCTCGTACGGCTCCCGGGCGCCCCGGATGTCCACCGAGACCCCCTCGGTGCCGGGCTTCGCGTACTCCGGGTCCACGTACGCCATCGCGATCGGCTTGCCCAGCGTCGGCGAGGGCGCTCCGGAGGTGACCTGGCCGATCTGTGAGCCGTCGGCGGCCACCACGGCGTATCCGGCGCGCGGCACCCGGCGGCCCTCGGCGACCAGGCCGACCAGGGTGCGCGGGCTGACGGTGTCCGCCTGGCGGGAGGCGGCCTCCAGGGCCTGCCGGCCGACGAAGTCGCCCGGCTTGTCGAACTTCACGACCCGGCCGAGCCCCGCGTCGAAGGGGGTGGTGTCGGTGGTCAGCTCATTCCCGTACAGCGGCATGCCCGCCTCGAGGCGCAGGGTGTCCCGGCAGGACAGACCGCAGGGCACCAGGCCCACCGGGGCGCCCGCCTCGGTCAGCGCGTCCCAGACCCGCTCGGCGTCGTCCGGCGCCAGGAACAGCTCGAAGCCGTCCTCGCCGGTGTAGCCGGTGCGGGCGATCATGGCGGGGACGCCCGCGACGGTGCCCGGCAGCCCGGCGTAGTACTTGAGCCCCGCCAGGTCGGCGTCGGTCAGGCTGCCCAGGATCCCGGGGGACTCGGGCCCCTGGACGGCGATCAGCGCATAGGCGTCGCGGTCGTCCCTTACGGTCGCCTCGAAACCGCCGGCCCGTTCGGTCAGCGCGTCCAGCACCACCTGGGCGTTGGAGGCGTTGGCCACGACCAGGAACTCCTCGTCCCCGAGGCGGTAGACGATCAGGTCGTCCAGGATGCCGCCCTCGGCGTCGCAGATCATGGTGTAGCGGGCGCGGCCCACGGCGAGCGCGGACAGCCGGCCGACCAGGGCGTGATCCAGGGCCGCTCCGGCCTGCGAACCGATGAGAGAGATCTCACCCATATGGGAGAGATCGAAAAGCCCGGCGTGGGTGCGCACCGCGGTGTGCTCGTCGCGCTCGCTGCCGTAGCGCAGCGGCATGTCCCAGCCGGCGAAGTCGGTCATGGTGGCGCCGAGCGCACGGTGCCGTGCGTCCAGCGCGGTATGGCGGGGGGCGGGCGGGGCGTCGGTCACGATTCAGGCTCCAGAAGATCGGGGTCGCGCGACGGCGAGGACGTACGACAAGGACGCGTGCGTCCTCCCCATCTGTCATCGGAACCTGAGAGGTTCGCCGTGACGCCCGTAAGGGGCCCGGCTTGCACCTTGGGTGGAGCCGCGCCCGCGGCTCGCTTTTCAGATCTGCCTCGTCCACGCGGTATCGGGGCCTGAGAGATTCAAGGGAGGACTTGCTCCTTCGGCGCCCTGGACACCCGGCATGACTGCCGGTGGCCAAGGACTCTCCCGCGCGGATTCGAACGGCCGGTATGGAGTTGCGCGCACATCATCGCATGTGTGGCCGAGAAAGGAAGCCCCGATCGGGGACGCTGCGCCGGATCGGGCAGAGGCAGCCTTGATGGACATTACCTTTTCTTGACACTCTGCGGGTACGAGCAGCGTTGACCGACCTGGGAGGACGATCACGGTGCATGGGCAGGGAACATACGAGACCGCGCAACGGCTCCTGCCGGCCCGGCGTGGCCGCGTCCCCTCCGGGTCGACGGCCATCCCCGGCCGGCGCATCGCGGTGCACGACCTGCGCGGCCCGGTGCCGGACGGCGGCGCGGACCCGCGCGAGCTGCGCTTTCCGGTGGGGGACGTGCTGGTCGCCTCCGGGCTGCCGGGCGCCGGCAAGAGCACGCTGATCAACCGGACGGTGCCCCTCCTGGACGGGACGGGCGCGGTCGTCATCCGGGTGGACTCGCAGAACACCCGGGAGGCGTGGGAGCGCCGGATGCCCGGCTGGCTGCCGTACGCGCTCTACCGCCCGCTGGTCCGGTACGCCCACTACGCCGGGCTGCGCCGGGCACTGCGCTCGAACGTGAGCGTCGTGGTGCACGACTGCGGCGCGCTGCCATGGGTCCGCCGCTGGCTGGCCAGGGACGCGCGGCGCCGGGGCCGCAGTCTCCATATGGTGCTGCTGGACGTGGACGCCACGATGGCGCTGGAGGGCCAGGCCGCCCGTGGCCGCGGGGTCTCCGGCTATGCCTTCGGCAGACATCGGCGCGCGATGCGGCGGCTGATCGCGGGGATGGAGGAGGGGCGGCCGCCGGAGGGATGCGCCTCGGCGGTGCTGCTGGACCGCTCGACCGCGAGCGAGCTGCGCTGCATCTCCTTCGAGTGAGTCCCGGAGAGAAGGGAGGGCGGGAGTCTCCCTTCCTCCCCGGGAAGAAAGGGAACGCCGGATGACCTTGGCCGGAAATCGGCCACCGGGGCATCACCCAGTGTGACCGTGGCGTGGGGCCGGGCGAGGTGGGGAAGTGCTGTGGAGATGACGCCGCCCCCGCCGGCCCTGGCCCGCCCAGCCGCTAGGGTGCTTTGGGCAGGTAGGACGAGATGGCGGTTGGACGAAGATGAGCTTCCCGGAGCAGTACGGCATGGCCCCGGCTCACGGAGGATTCCCCGACGGCGCGCACACCGCGTATCCGGCGTTTCCCGGCAATGAGCTCGAAGAGGTGATGGCCGCCTCGATCGACGTACCCGGGGCCGGAGCGCGCATCGTCGAGACGCTCTCCCGCAGCCATATCTGGGTTCCGCTGCCGGGCGGCGGGGGCCCGGGCAGCCCGAGCCTCGATCTGCCCACGATGGAGATCGAGGGCGCCGCGTATGTCCCGGTGTTCAGCTCCGAGCAGCAGTTCCTCCAACTCGTCGGCTCCCATATGTCCTTCACCATCGCCCCGGCCGTGGAGTTCGCCCGCGGCCTGCCGCCCCAGCTCGGCATCGCGGTGAACCCCGGTGGTGCGGTGGTCGTACCGCTGCCTCCGCCCGCCGTCCGGGAGCTGTGCCGTGCCGGGCGTAGCGAGCTCGACGGCCCGGCCACCGGGGGCAGGGTGCGGCTCTTCGAACCGGACTGGCAGGACGAGCCGGTGGACTTCCTGGCCGCCGCCGGGATCGAGTTCGCCAAGGACAGCGGGGTACGGACCGCCCGGCGCGCGCTGGCCAGCGTCGAGGGCGACGAGCCGGCGCTCTTCGTCGGCGTGCAGCTCGACGCCCCCGGTCCCGAGGGCCAGGCGCGCGCGGTGGACGCGCTGGGCCGCGCCCTCGGCGTGGTGCCCGTGCGGTGGAAGGTCCAACTGGTGCTGCTGGATGTGGCACAGGGGGATCCGGTGGTCGACTGGATGATGGGGCGCGTACGGCCGTTCTACGACCGTGACCTCTGACTCACCCCAGGGTCCGCTATGAGGGCCCGTAAGCTGGTTTGATGACCAGGAGGGGCGCGAGCACGTTCCCCGGTGAGGTGCGGACAAAGGGCGAGAGAAGGGGCGGACCCAGGTGAGCGCGGGCGCGGATTGGGGGGCGGCGGCCGGCCAGGTTGAGCGAGCGTTGCAGCAGGTCGCTCCCGGCCGGTACGACGCCTATGAGGCGCTGCTCCAGGCCATCGGCGAGGGCCAGGTCTGGATGCTGCTGTGGCACGGTGCGCCCGGCACGCCCGAGGCCCAGTACGGGAACATGGATGTGGACGGCCTCGGTTACGCCCCGTGCGTGACCTCCGCACAGGAACTGGCCGCAAGTGGCTGGAACCGTGCGCATGAGGTGGTCGACGGCCGCCTCATCGCCGACTCGCTCTACCGCGACCGCTACGGCCTCTGGCTCAACCCCCACGCCCGCGGCGGCGGAGTGGGCATCCCCTGGCCGGATCTGCGCCGGATCGCGGGCGGTCTGGACCGGCTGCCCGCCGGGCCGCTGCGGCTGAGCGAACCCGCCATCGACATCCCGCAGTTCTACGCCCTGTTGGGGCAGAACGCGCATCGCACCACCGCGGTGCGGTCGCTGCGGCGCGCCTGGGTGCAGCCCGCGCTGGGCGCCCCGTATCTGGCCATCGGGCTGGATCTCTACGACAGCGGCCCACCGGCGGTGCAGTCGGTGCGGGTGATGATGGAGCAGTCGATCACCGCCGTACCGGACGGGCTGCCGGTCTCCACGGTCGCGCTCTCCGACGAGTACGACCCCGTCGCCCTGTGGATGCGGGCCAACGCCCGGCCCTTCTTCGACCGCGACGCCTATGGCGCCGCGCCCGCCGCGCCGTCCTACGGCTACGGCTACCCGCCGCCGCGTCCCGCCTACTGATCCGCCGCCGCGCCGAGCCGGTGCGGACTCGCTGCCGTGCCGAGCCGGTGCGGACTTCCTGCCGCGCCGAGCCGGTGCCGACCCGCTGACTCGGTGGTCCGTCGCCGACCCGCCGACCCGCCAACCCGCTGGTCCGCGCACCGATTGACGGGATTGCCCGCCCGGCCTTCCGGGCCTTCGGGGCCGAACATCCCATAGCGGGCGTGAGGTTACTGCTGCGTTCTCGTGTCGCGACCGTCCGTATAGCGGAGCGGTGTTCCCCACATCACGGTTAGGCATCCATTGCCCGGGAGTACTGGCGGGTGATCACAAACGCGTTGAAGACTCCCGCTCCAAGGGGTGCGGTTCATACGTACGACCCCTTCCCAGAAGGTTCCGTACCAGAACGCGACTTTTCACCCGAGTTGTGAACAAAGCCGCTACAGCGGCGAGTCGTGGGCCGGTCACCACCGGTCGAGAGGGGTCTCCACCACGATGACGGCACCATTGCACGGCACGAGCACGGACAGCGATCCGGTGGCGACTGCCGATGTAGCGGCGGATGTGGTCAAAGCGTCCGTCGAAGGCAGATCGCTGCGGCAGATCGCCTGGACACGCCTGAAGCGGGACAAGCTTGCGCTGGCGGGTGGCATCGTTGTCGTCTTCCTGGTCCTGGTGGCGATCTTCGCTCCACTGATCGTGAGCCTGCTCGGGCATCCGCCCAACGAGTTCCACCAGGAGGAGATCGACCCGCTGTTCGGCACCCCCAAGGGGTCCATGGGCGGTATCAGCTCGGACTTCCTCTTCGGCGTGGAGCCGTCCAACGGCCGCGACGTCTTCAGCCGCGTCGTCTACGGCGCCCGGATCTCGCTGCTGGTGGCCTTCCTCGCGGCGGTGGTCGCGGTGGTCCTCGGCACCATTTTCGGCATCATCGCCGGGTACTTCGGCGGCTGGGTCGACTCGCTGATCAGCCGGGTGATGGACATGCTGCTGGCCTTCCCGCAGTTGCTCTTCATCATCTCCCTGGTCTCGGTGCTCCCCAACGACCTGCTGGGACTGACCGGCAGCGGGGTGCGCATCGCCATCCTGGTCTCGGTGATCGGCTTCTTCGGCTGGCCGTACGTCGGCCGCATCGTGCGCGGCCAGACGCTGTCGCTGCGCGAGAAGGAGTACATCGAGGCCGCGCGGAGCCTGGGCGCCGGCCGGCGCTACATCCTCTTCCGAGAGCTGCTGCCCAACCTGGTGGCGCCGATCACCGTCTACGCGACGCTGATGATCCCCACCAACATCCTCACCGAGGCCGCGCTCAGCTTCCTCGGCGCGGGCGTGAAGCCGCCCACCGCCTCCTGGGGGCAGATGCTCTCCAAGGCGGTCGGCACCTATGAGGACGATCCCATGTTCATGATCATCCCGGGTGTGGCGATCTTCATCACCGTGCTGGCCTTCAACCTCTTCGGCGACGGCGTCCGCGACGCGCTCGATCCGAAGGGCACCCGATGACGGCGCGGCGCACCACACGCCCTGCGGACCGGTCGTACCCGAATGCATCAGCCCCTGCCGTATCCGGCAGTCGGCTCCCCGAAGAATTCCGCGGCGCCATGCCTAGGACCGCTACCCCGGAGGTTGCAACAACTATGAAACAGCTCTCGAGAAGCAGGCGGATCGCCGGAGCGGCGGCTGTCGTCGGCGCCCTCCTGGCCACCGCCGGCTGCGGTGGCGGCGGTTCCGACGACGAGGGCTCGGGCGCCGGGTTCAACGCCGCGGTGAAGGGTGTCGCCGCCAAGTCCGCCAAGAAGGGCGGCACCCTCAAGTTCGTCAACAAGCAGGAGTTCGACTCCCTCGACCCGCAGCGCCAGTACTACGGGTTCGCCTGGGACTTCTCCCGCTTCTACGCGCGCCAACTGATCTCCTACGCGCCGAAGCCGGGCAATGCCGCGAACGAGCTGGTCCCGGACCTCGCCACCTCCACCGGCAAGATCAGCAACGGCGGTAAGACCTACACCTACACCCTGCGCGACGGGATCACCTGGGAGGACGGCTCCCCGATCACGTCCAAGGACGTCAAGTACGGCATCGAGCGCATCTGGGCCAAGGACGTCGTCTCCGGCGGCCCCGGCTATCTGCGCCAGGTCCTGGACCCCAAGGGCGAGTACAAGGGCCCGTACAAGGACAAGTCCAAGGACAAGCTGGGCCTGAAGGGGATCCAGACGCCGGACGACAAGACCATCGTCTTCAACCTCGCCAAGCCCAACGGTGACTTCGAGCAGATGCTCGCGATGCCGACCGGCTCCCCGGTGAAGGCGGACAAGGACACCGGCGCCAAGTACACCAACCGGCCGTTCTCCTCCGGTCCGTACAAGGTCCAGTCGTACACCCCGGGCAAGAGCCTGTCCCTGGTGCGCAACAGCAACTGGAAGAAGGCGTCCGACCCGATCCGCCCGGCCCTGCCGGACAAGATCTCGGTCACCTTCAACTCCAACCTCGAGGCGATCGACCGGCTGCTGATCAAGGGCGACTACGACGTCTTCCTCAGCGCCACCGGTATGACCCCCTCGGGTCGTAACGACGCCCTCAAGCAGCACAAGGGCAACGTCGACAACATCACCACCAGCTTCGTGCGGTACGTCGACTTCACCACCAAGGTCAAGCCGTTCGACAACATCCACTGCCGCAAGGCGGTTGTCTACGGAACCGACTACAAGTCGCTCCAGACCACCCGCGGTGGCCCGCAGGCCGGTGGTGACCTCGCCACCAACATGCTCCCCAAGAGCGTCAAGGGCTCGGACGACTACGACCCGTACGGCATCCTCAAGCGCGGCGGCAAGGCCGACCCGGCCAAGGCCAAGGACGAGCTCAAGCAGTGCGGCAAGCCGGGTGGCTTCTCCACCAGCATCGTGGCCCGCAACGACCAGCCCGCCGAGGTCGACGCCGCCGAGGCGCTCCAGGCGTCGCTGAAGAAGGTCGGCATCACCCTCAACGTGGAGCCGATCCAGGGCAGCACCTCCGCCAGCATCACCGGTTCGCCGGCGGTGATGAAGAAGCGCGGCTACGGCCTGTCCATGACCGGCTGGGGCCCCGACTTCCCGACCGGCCAGGGCTTCTCCCAGCCGCTGATCGACGGCCGCTTCATCGAGCAGACCGGTAACTACAACGTCTCCGAGACCAACGACGCCGAGATCAACAAGTACTTCGACGACGCGCTCAAGGAGACCGACCCCAACAAGGCCGGCGCGATCTACCAGAAGATGAATCACAAGGTCAGCGACCTGGCCGTGCAAATGCCGTTCATCTACGAGAAGAACATCACCTGGCGCAGCTCGCGGCTGACGAACGCCTTCTCGTCGGCGGCCTACAACGGCCGCTACGACTACTCCCAACTGGGCGTCGTCAAGTGACGGCAGGTCACCTGACCCGCCGCACACCCCCCCATCGCCGCACCCGATAGGCCCGAAGGGCAGGTGATGGCCGCGGGTGGTGGCCCGTGATCCCCCTCAACCGGGGTATCACGGGCCACCGCCCGGGCCGCGCACAGTGCTTGCTTATCTCATCCGGCGCTTGTTCGCCGTCGTCGTGATGCTGTTGGTCGTCACCCTTACGACCTTCGCCATCTTCTTCGTGATCCCGAAGTGGGCCGGTTCCGATCCCGCGCTGCTGTTCGTCGGCAAGCAGGCCGACCCCGCGGCCATCGAGGGCATCCGGCAGAAGCTCAGCCTCGGTGATCCGGTCCTGGTGCAGTTCTGGCACTTCGTCCAGGGCCTCTTCGTCGGCCGGGACTACGCCAGCGGTACGGACGTCACCCACTGCCCGGCGCCCTGCTTCGGCTACTCCTTCCGCACCGAGCAGGCGGTGTGGCCGCAGCTCACCGATGCCATGCCGGTCACCCTCTCGCTCGCCGCCGGCGCCTGTCTGCTGTGGCTGGTCGGCGGCATCACCACCGGTGTCGTCTCCGCGCTGCGCCGGGGCACCCTGTGGGACCGCTCCGCGATGACGGTCGCGCTGGCCGGTGTCTCGCTGCCGATCTACTTCACCGGTCTGCTCTCGCTGGCGATCTTCAGCTACTCGCTGAAGTGGGTCAACGTGGACTACAAGGGGCTCGGTGACGATCCGGCCATGTGGTTCGAGAGCCTGATCCTCCCGTGGATCACGCTCGCCTTCCTCTACGCGGCGATGTACGCCCGGCTCACCCGGGCCACCATGCTGGAGATCATGGGCGAGGACTACATCCGCACCGCCCGCGCCAAGGGCCTGCGAGAACGGGCGGTCATCGGCCGGCACGCGATGCGCTCGACCTGGACCCCGGTCCTTACCCTGCTCGGTCTCGACCTGGGCGCGCTGCTGGGCGGCGCGGTCCTGACCGAGACCACCTACAACCTGCCCGGCCTCGGGCGGCTCGCGGTGAACGCGATCACCGAGAAGGACCTGCCGGTCATCCTCGGCGTCACCCTGATCGCGGCCGTCTTCATCGTGATCGCCAACCTCGTCGTGGACCTCCTGTACGCCGTCATCGACCCGCGAGTGAGGCTCGGATGACCGACCTGACCAAGCCCTCCGGACAGCCCGGGAACGGCGATCTGCCGGCCACCGGCACCGCCGCCGTGGGCGAGGTGGCCGCGGCGGGCTCGCCCGCCCCCACCGCCTTCCTCGAGGTGCGCGATCTGCACGTCCACTTCCCGACCGACGACGGTCTGGTGAAGTCGGTGGACGGGCTCAGCTTCCGGCTGGAGAAGGGCAAGACCCTCGGCATCGTCGGCGAGTCCGGCTCCGGCAAGTCCGTCACCTCGCTCGGCATCATGGGGCTGCACACAGCCGGGCAGTACGGCCGCCGCAAGGCGCGGATCTCCGGCGAGATCTGGCTCAACGGCCAGGAGCTGCTGGGCGCCGACCCGGACGAGGTGCGCAAGCTGCGCGGCCGCGAGATGTCGATGATCTTCCAGGATCCGCTGTCCGCGCTGCACCCGTACTACACCATCGGCCGCCAGATCATCGAGGCGTACCGGGTGCACAACGAGGTCACCAAGGAGGTGGCCCGCAAGCGCGCGATCGAGCTGCTGGACCGCGTCGGCATCCCGCAGCCCGACAAGCGCGTGGACAGCTATCCGCATGAGTTCTCCGGCGGTATGCGCCAGCGCGCCATGATCGCGATGGCGCTGGTCAACAACCCCGAGCTGTTGATCGCGGATGAGCCGACCACCGCCCTGGACGTCACCGTCCAGGCGCAGATCCTCGACCTCATCCGGGATCTCCAGAAGGAGTTCGGCTCCGCGGTCATCGTCATCACCCATGACCTGGGCGTGGTCGCCGAACTCGCCGACGATCTGCTGGTGATGTACGGCGGCCGCTGTGTCGAGCGCGGCCCGGCCGAGAAGGTCTTCTACGAGCCCCAGCACCCGTACACCTGGGGGCTGCTGGGCTCGATGCCCCGTATCGACCGCGACCAGACCGAGCGGCTCATCCCGGTCAAGGGCTCCCCGCCCAGCCTCATCAACGTGCCGTCCGGCTGCGCCTTCCATCCGCGCTGCCCGTACGCCGATGTGCCGAAGGACAACATCACGCGCACCGAGCGGCCGGAGCTCAGTGCGGCCGGTGGCGGCGGGCACTTCTCCGCGTGCCATATGTCGCAGGAGGAGCGCACCCGGATCTGGACCGAAGAGATTGCGCCGAAGCTGTGACCGACCAGAAGGATCCGAAGATGACGGTCCCGGAGAAGGCGACGACATCGCCCGAGCCCCTGCTCAAGGTGTCCGGTCTGGTCAAGCACTTCCCCATCAAGAAGGGGCTGCTCCAGCGGCAGGCCGGTGCGGTGCAGGCGGTCGACGGGCTCGACTTCGACGTCCGGCCGGGGGAGACCCTGGGCGTGGTGGGCGAGTCGGGCTGCGGCAAGTCCACCATGGGGCGGCTGGTCACCCGGCTGCTGGAACCCACCTCGGGCAAGATCGAGTTCGAGGGCACGGACATCACGCATCTGAACACCGTCCAGATGCGGCCGATGCGCCGTGACGTCCAGATGATCTTCCAGGATCCGTACTCGTCGCTGAACCCCCGGCACACCGTCGGCGCGATCGTCAGCGCGCCCTTCCGGCTCCAGGGCGTCACCCCACAGGGCGGCGTCAAGGCGGAGGTCCAGCGGCTGCTGGCGCTGGTCGGGCTCAACCCCGAGCACTACAACCGCTATCCGCACGAGTTCTCCGGCGGTCAGCGGCAGCGCATCGGCATCGCCCGGGCGCTGGCCCTCAAGCCCAAGCTGGTCGTCGCCGACGAACCGGTCTCGGCGCTGGATGTGTCGATCCAGGCGCAGGTGGTCAACCTGCTGGACGACCTCCAGGACGAGCTGGGCCTGACGTATGTGATCATCGCGCACGATCTGTCGGTCATCCGCCATGTCTCGGACCGGATCGCGGTGATGTACCTCGGGAAGATCGTCGAGCTGGCGGACCGCAAGGACCTCTACGAGCGTCCCATGCACCCGTACACCAAGGCCCTGCTCTCCGCGGTGCCGGTGCCGGACCCCAAGCGGCGCGCCAAGCGGGAGCGGATCCTGCTCAAGGGCGATGTGCCCTCGCCGATCTCCCCGCCGTCCGGCTGCCGCTTCCACACCCGGTGCTGGAAGGCGACCGAGGTGTGCAAGAGCCAGGAGCCGCCGCTGGTGACGCTGGCCACCGGCCATCAGGTGGCCTGCCACCACCCCGAGAACGCCGCTGACCAGGCACCGCGGGAGAAGCCCGGGGCCGAGGCGGCACAGAAGGTGACGAAGAAGACCGAAGGCTGAGACGGGACGGGGTCCGGACGGGGCCGGGGGCATCCGCGGATAACAATGGCAGGTGCTCATCGAACTGTTCACCCCGTCCGTCCAGCACGCGCTCGAAGTCGCCGGGATCTTCGTGTTCGCGATGTCCGGCGCGCTGCTCGCCGTGCGGAAGAACTTCGATGTCTTCGGCATGGCGGTGCTCGCCGAGGCCACCGCGCTGGGCGGCGGTATCTTCCGCGATCTGGTGATCGGCGCGGTGCCGCCCATCGCCTTCACCGATCTCGGCTATTTCCTCACCCCGCTCGTGGCCACCGGCATCGTCTTCTTCCTCCACCCCGAGGTCGAGCGGATCACGGCGGCGGTGGGGGTCTTCGACGCGGCGGGCCTCGGGCTGTTCTGCGTCGAAGGCACGATGAAGGCGCATGACTTCGGGCTCGGCGTCACCGCGTCGGTCACCCTCGGCATGGCCACGGCGGTCGGCGGCGGTGTGATCCGCGACCTGCTCGCCCATGAGGTGCCCTCACTGCTGCGCTGGGACCGGGACCTGTACGCCGTCCCGGCCATCCTCGGCTCCTCGATAGTGGCACTGCTGCTCCACTTCCACGCCCTTACGGCGGCCACGAGCGCGCTCGCGGCCGCCGTGACGTTTGTGGTGCGGCTGCTGGCGATGCGGTACGGCTGGCGGGCGCCACGGGCGTGGAACCGGCGCAGTACGGCGACGGAGGAGACCTGAGGGGTTCGGCCGCACTGGGTGTGGTCAAAGGTTCATGCTCTTGCGGTTATATAGCCGGGCCGTTATGTTGAGGTCATGGCCATACCGTTCGATGTGCTCGCGGAGCCGAGTCGTCGGCAGATCCTGGACCTCCTGCTGGAGCGGCCCCGCCTGGTCGGTGAGCTGACCGAGCACCTGGGGCTCACCCAGCCGGGCACCTCCAAGCACCTCCGGGTGCTGCGCGAGGCCGGTCTGGTGCGGGTCCGCCGGGACGCCCAGCGCCGCTGGTACGAGCTCTGCCCGGAGCCGCTCGCCGAGGTGGACGCCTGGCTCGCGCCGTACCGTCGACTGTGGACCGACCGTCTCGACGCGCTCGAACGACACCTGGACACGATGCCGGAGTCCCTCGACGCGACCGGCGAACCCGACGTAGCCGACGTGCCCGACGTAGCTGACGTGCCCGACGTACCTGACGTCCCCGACGTACCCGACGGAGAAGCGCGATGAAAGACACCCTTGCCCAGACCGGCGGCGGCCGCTCGGCCCTGCGCCTGGAGCGCCGGCTCGCCCATCCCCCGGAGAAGGTCTGGCGAGCGCTGACCGACCCCGCCCAGCTCGTCCACTGGTTCCCCTCCGAGGTCCAGGTCGAGCTGAAGGTCGGGGGCCGGATGGGCTTCGTCTTCCCCGGGCGCGAGGCCCCGGACATGGACGGCGTCGTCACCGAGCTCGACCCGCCCCATGTCTTCGCCTTCACCTGGGGCGGGGACGAGCTCCGCTGGGAGCTGCGCCCCGAGGGCGACGGCTCTGTGCTGACCCTCACCCACACCTTCGGCGACCGCTTCGGCGCGGCCAGCTTCGCCTCCGGCTGGCACGCCTGCATCACCGGTCTCGCGGCCCTGCTCGGCGGCGAGGAGTTCGCCCACGGCGACATGGCCGAGCTGCACGAGAAGTACGTCGAGGCGTTCGGCCTGGCCGAGGGGGCGGTGGAGACCACCGAGGACGGCGGCTGGCGGCTGCGCTTCGAGCGCCAGTTGGTCCGCCCCGCCGAGACGGCCTGGCGGGCGCTGACCGGCCCGGCCGCCGACACCCCCGAACCGGCCGCCGGGGCGCCGGTCCCCCTCGGCTTCCGTACCGACGCGGTTCCGGCGGGCCCGATCACCGAGGCGCAACCGCCCCGGGTGCTCGCCTACGACTGGGAGCGCGACGGCCGCCCCGCCGGAACGGTCCGCTGGGAGCTGACCCAGGGTACCGGCCACGGCGCCCGCCTCATCCTGACCCAGACGGGCCCGGCGGACGCGGAGGCGGAACGCACCGAAGCCCAGCAGGCATGGCGCCACCACATCGGCCTCCTGGCCGCGGAACTTCTCCGGGTGAGTAGCTGAACCAGCCCGTCCGGCGTTCGAGGACCCCATCCAGCCCGTCCGGCGTTCGAGGACCGGGGTCTGGGGCGGAGCCCCAGTTGCGGGAAGGGGCGGGGTGGGGAACAACCGGCCACCGGCCCGCACCCGTCAACGAAACCTCAGCCGAGGAACCCGCTGAGCGCAACGGCCAGCTCGGCAGGCGCATCCTCCTGCACCAGATGCCCCGCACCCTCGATCAGCCGAAACCGCGCCCCCGGAATACGAGAGGCAAGCTCCCGCCCCCGCTCCACCGGAATCCAGGCGTCCGCCGCGCCCCAGCAGACCAGCACGGGCAGGCGGATCTCCCCGTAGCGGCCCTCGACCTCATCCGTGAACCGCTGATCGTTCTGCGCGATCTGCCGATAGAGCGCGGGCTGCCCCGCCTCCCCGCACCACGGCTCCACCAGCCGTTCCAGCACGTCGTCCCGCAGCCCCACCGCGCTCGCGGAGCCGACGTACTCCCGCACCAGCGCCCGATGCAGCGCCGTCGGCAACTGCTCGAAGACCTTGTCGTTCGCGCCGAGCAGCCGGTACGCAGGCGACCCCCAAGGCGCCAACGCGACCACGTCCACCAGCGCCAACCGGCGATACCGCGCACCGTGCAGCAGATGCGCACGTAGCGCGACACACCCGCCGAAATCATGGGCGACGACGGCCGGTTCCGCCCCGGCCCCGGCCCCGGTCAGCCCCCACGCGTCGAGCAGCTCGCCGAAGACCCGGGCCTGGGCGGCGAGCGAGACGTCCTGGTCCGCCCGCTTCTCGGAGGCCCCGTAGCCCGGCATGTCCCAGACGAAGACCCGGTGCCGGTCGGCCAGCGCACGGGCGACGCCCCGCCATACGTACGACGAGAACGGCGTGCCGTGCAGCAGCACCACCGGCGGCGCGTCCGGTGCGCCGAGCGCGGCCCAGCGGACCTCGCCGGAGGAACTGCGGTAGGTGCGGTCCAGCGTCCACTCGGTCTTCCACTCAGCGACTGTCATGAGTAAAACCGTAGACGGTCCTTACCGTCGCTGTCGAGGACCCTGACGCGACCCTCGCGAGGGGGTGCGGAAGAGGCGCCGGGCGGACCGTGCGCACGCGCAGCCGCTACGCACCCCACAACGCCTCGTAGAATCGAGGCCACCATGGTTTACCTCGACCACGCCGCCACCACCCCGATGCTCCCGGAGGCGGTGCAGGCGATGACCGCCCAGCTCGCCGTCACGGGCAACGCCTCCTCGCTGCACGCCGCCGGCCGGCGTGCCCGCCGTACCGTCGAGGAGTCGCGTGAATCCCTGGCCGCCTCGCTGGGCGCCCGCCCGAGCGAGGTCGTCTTCACCGCCGGAGGCACCGAGGCCGACAACCTCGCGGTCAAGGGGCTCTACTGGTCCCGCAGGGACGCCGATCCGGCCCGCGTCCGGGTGCTCGCGAGCCCCGTGGAGCACCACGCCGTGCTCGACGCGGTCGACTGGCTCGCGGACCACGAGGGCGCCCGGGTCGAATGGCTGCCGGTCGACTCCCTCGGGCGGGTCCACCCCGACGCGCTGCGCGAGGCGATCGCCCGCGATCCCTCGGACATCGCCCTCGCCACCGTCATGTGGGCCAACAACGAGATCGGCACCATCCAGCCGGTCCGCGAACTCGCCGACATCGCCGCCGAATTCGACGTTCCGCTGCATGCCGACGCGGTCCAGGCGTATGGCCAGATCGAGGTCGACTTCGCCGCCTCGGGGCTGGCCGCGATGACCGTCAGCGGCCACAAGATAGGCGGCCCCTACGGCATCGGCGCGCTGCTGCTCGGCCGTGAGCACATGCCCGTGCCCGTACTGCACGGCGGCGGCCAGGAGCGCCAGGTGCGCTCCGGGACCCTCGACACCCCGGCCATCGCCGCCTTCGCCGTCGCCGGTGCGTATGCCACCGAGCACCGCGAGGAGTTCGCCCGCGAGATCGGCGCGCTGCGCGACGCGCTGATCACGGCCGTGCGTACGGCCGTGCCCGACGCGGTTCTCGGCGGCGACCCCGATCCGGCGGGCCGGCTACCCGCCAATGCCCACTTCTCCTTTCCCGGCTGCGAGGGCGATTCGCTGCTTCTGCTGCTGGACGCGCAGGGCATCGAATGCTCGACGGGCTCGGCCTGCACGGCTGGTGTCGCTCAGCCCAGCCATGTGGTCCTGGCCACCGGCAGCGACTCCGAACTGGCCCGCGGCACCCTGCGCTTCTCGCTCGGCCACACCTCGACCAAGGCCGATGTCGAGGCCGTCGCGGAGGCGATCGGTCCGGCGGTGGAGCGGGCGCGCGGGGCGGGGCTGAGCTGAGGGGCAGGGCTCACCTGACGGGGCGGGGCCCGGCCCGGCCGATATCTCCGCCCGGACCCGCCACATCATAACCATGGAATTCGAATTGTCCTGGCGGCCATTTCACATAACCTACGGAACAGTCATCTCCGCTTGAAATGGCGGAGAGCCGTGGGAAAGGATTTCCCCGTCAACGGACCTGGCATGCGCGGAAAGCGCACAGGTTTTCTTCACGGGGAAATCCAGGAGTTCATCGATGTCGCAGCCTTCGCTGCCGCCGCACCACCCGTCGCACCAGCCCCCGCAGTCGCGGGGGGCGCAGCGGCCGCCGTCGCGGGGGCGGCGTGCCAGGCCCGCCCTGAAGCTGATCGTGGGCGGAGCCCTCGCCGTCGCCCTGGTGACCGGCTGCGGGTCCGGAGACGATGACGACGGCGGTAAGAACGGAGGGTCGTCCCAGGGCGCTCAGGCGAAGACGCTGGGCAAGGTCGCCATGCCGAAGGTCGGCAAGGAGACCAACACCATGGGCACCTGGGTCACGGACACGACCTTTGTGAAGGGCGACGTCAACAAGATCGTCGGCTACTCGCTCGACGGCGCCAAATCGCGGTGGGAGATACCGCTGGGCGGGCAGCTCTGCTGGGCCGCACCGCATATGACCAAGGAGGGGCTGACCGCGGTCCTGTTCCGGGACGGCGCGGGGGAGGACGCGCTGTGCACCCGGGTCGGGCTGGTCGACCTGAAGAAGGGCAAGCTGGTCTGGCAGAAAGAGGGGTCGGACAGCGAGGGCAACGCCGGGGTGCAGTTCGACGAGGTCACCATCGGCGGTGGCACCGTCGCCGCGGGCGGCACCGGCGGCGGGGGCGCCTGGTCGCTGGACGGCAAGCCGCTGTGGAAGCCCGCCTACCTCGCGGACTGCGACGACGACGGCTACGCGGGCGGCGATGACAAGATCGTCGCGATTCGCGGCTGCGACAGCAGCGAGGACTCCAGCGAACAGCGGCTGGAGGTCCAGACGGTGGATCCCAGGACCCGCGACGTGCTCTCCTCCTACAAGCTGGACGAGAAGGTCGAATACGCGCATGTGATCTCCACCGCGCCGCTCGTCGTGGCCGTCGACACCGGCGACTCGGACGCCGGGACGGGCACCACCGACATCCTGACCATCGACGACAGCGGCAAGCAGGGCAAGCTGCTCAGCACGATCGACGTCCTGGCCAAGGGATACCAGCCCAACTGCCCGGCCACGAGCGTGGAGGGCTGCACCGAGCTCGCCCTCGACAAGGCGAGCAGCACCCTCTACCTCTCCTCCGAGGTGGACGTGGACCATGGCGGCCCGGGGGAGCGGATCACCGGCCTGGATCTGAAGACCGGCAAGGAGACCGGGAAGACGAAGATGGCGGAGAGCCGGTCGCTGATCCCCATCCAGACCGATGACGACGGCGCCCTGATCGCCTATCTGGGCTCCATGTACAGCGAGGCCGGCGGGGTTGTGCGCGTCGACCCCAAGACCTTCGGGATGGAGACGCTCCAGACCCACCCGGACGACATGAAGGACGCGGAGTCCGGGATGGACGTCTACGGGGACTGCACCATGATCTACACCGGTAAGAGGCTCTACATCGGCGACAACCGGGCGAGCAGGCCCGCCAGCGGCGACGGCGCGGGCCGTCCGCTGGCCGTCGTCTTCGGCGCCTGAGCCAGGTCCGTCACTTCGCCGTCCGTGGCACGCGCACCGCTCGCACCGCCCGTATATAGCGGTCCCAGTCCCAGTGGCGGCCCGGATCGGTGTGATCGGTGCCCGGCACCTCCACATGGCCGACGATGTGCTCACGGTCCCGCGGTATGTCGTACCGCTCGCAGATCGACGCGGTCAGCCGTGCCGAGGCGCGGTACATCGCGTCCGTGAAGGAGCTCGGCTTGCTCACGAACCCCTCGTGCTCGATGCCGATGCTGCGCTCGTTGTACGGGCGGTTGCCCGCGTGGAAGGCCACATCCAGCTCGCGCACCATCTGAGCGATATGCCCGTCGCGGCGCACCACATAGTGCGCCGCGGCGCGGTGCCCGGGGTCCCGGAAGACCCGCACCGCGTCGTCGTAGCTGCCCTGGACCACATGGATCACCACCCGGTCGATGGTGTAGTCGTCCGGCCGGTCGGCCCACCGCCAGTTCGCCCCCGAGGCCGCGATCCACTCCGCGCCCGGCTGGTCGACCGCGCCCGCCTTGCGCGGCTTTTCGATCCCGGGCAGCCGCCACCACATCCGGGACAGCTCGTCCCGCGCGGCATAGCCCGCGACCCCGGCCGCGCCGAGCCCGGCCGAACCTCCGATCAGGAGGGTGCGCCTGCTGACGCGGCGTCCACCGCCGGTCGTGGTCTCGCTCACGGAACGCTCAACGCGCGAGGGCGGGCATCCAGTTCCGGCCGATGGGATCATGGCCAGAAGCCTTCGTTCCGGGCGACGGCCCTCTGGCCGGCCGAGTAGATGAAC
Source organism: Streptomyces niphimycinicus (assembly GCF_018883605.1). GTDB lineage: Bacteria > Actinomycetota > Actinomycetes > Streptomycetales > Streptomycetaceae > Streptomyces > Streptomyces niphimycinicus. The sequence goes on from NZ_JAHLEM010000175.1 coordinate 33,748, forward strand.
GTTGGACTGAGCGTTGAACTGTCTCTGAGTCGGTCGCCATCGCTCTGCCCGGGGCTCCGTACCTCGGCCCGGGCTCCGTACCTCGGAACGTATCCACCGGAATGTATTCACCGGAATGTGTCCATCCGCTCGACGAGGAGCTGACGGTATGCGCATCGGATTCGCCCTTCCCCAGTTCGGCCCGCTGGCCCATCACCCCGAGGACATCGCGCGATTCGCGCGCCGGGCCGAGGAGCTCGGCGCGGACAGCCTGTGGGTCGGGGACCGCCTCCTCGCCCCGGTGGACCCGATCGTCGGCTACGCGGGCACCGATGTGATCCCGCCGGAATTCCGCGCCGCGCTGGATCCCTTCACCGTGCTGGCCACCGCCGCCGCGGCCACCGAGCGGGTCCAGCTCGGCACCGATGTCATCAACGCCCCCTGGTACCCGCCCGCGGTGCTCGCCCGCACCCTGACCACCATCGATGTGCTGAGCGCGGGCCGGCTGCTGGTCGGCCTCGGCACCGGCTGGTCCCCCGAGGAGTACGAGGCGGTCGACATCCCCATGGCCGAGCGCGGGCGGCGCCTCGACGAATGCCTCGACGCCCTGGACGCCTGGTGGACCAGGAACCCGGTCGAGTACCGCGGGAACCACTGGACCGTGCCCGCCTCCCATGTCGACGTCAAACCGGCCTCCCGCCCCCATCCGCCCGTCTACCTCGCCGCCTTCGCGCCCGCGGCCATGCGCCGGGTGGCCCGGCGCGCCGACGGCTGGCTGCCCGTCGTGGTCGTCCCCGCGGCGCCCGGCGCCCCCGACCCGATCGCCACCCTCGCCGAGGGGCTGGGCGGGGTGCGGGAAGCGGTCGGGCGGGAGGGCCGGGACCCGGCCGCGTTCGACGCGATCCTGCGGGTCAACCCCAGTTCCGGCGCCTCCGTGGACGACATCGCGACGACCCTGGTCCGGGCCGGGCGGGAGGCGGGCATCCAGCACGCCTTCGTCGATCTGATCTATCTCGGGAAGGACACCGACCAGGCCCTGGACCTCGTCCGGCGGGTGCTGGAGCGGGCCCGGAACCAGTTGCGTGCGTAGCTATATGCTGGTCGGGTTATGACTGACTTCCCCGGTGCGCCCACAGGTCCCCGCGACGGCCGCCGGCTGCGCGTTCTCGCCGCCATGTCCGGCGGTGTGGACTCCGCGGTCGCCGCCGCGCGGGCGGCCGAGGCGGGCCACGATGTGACCGGCGTCCATCTCGCGCTCTCCGCCAACCCGCAGTCGTTCCGCACCGGCGCCCGTGGCTGTTGCACCATCGAGGACTCGCGGGACGCCCGGCGCGCCGCCGATGTGATCGGCATCCCGTTCTATGTGTGGGACCTCGCCGAGCGCTTCCGTGAGGACGTGGTCGAGGACTTCATCGCCGAGTACGAGGCGGGCCGTACCCCCAATCCGTGTCTGCGCTGCAACGAGAAGATCAAGTTCGCCGCGCTGCTGGACAAGGCGCTCGCCCTCGGCTTCGACGCCGTCTGCACCGGCCACTACGCCACGATCGTGGAGCACCCGGACGGCGCGCGTGAGCTGCACCGCGCCAGCGATATGGCCAAGGACCAGTCCTATGTGCTCGGGGTGCTCGACGAGCGCCAGCTCGCCCATGCGATGTTCCCCCTCGGCGACACCCTGACGACCAAGGACGAGATCCGCGCGGAGGCCGAGCGGCGGGGCCTGGCCGTCGCCAAGAAGCCCGACAGCCATGACATCTGCTTCATCGCCGACGGCGACACCCAGGGCTTCCTCGCCGGTCATCTCGGCACCGCCGAGGGCGACATCGTCGACGAGGACGGGCACAAGCTGGGCACCCACGAGGGCGCGTACGGCTTCACCATCGGCCAGCGCCGGGGGCTGCGCATCGGCCATCCGGCGCCCGACGGCAAGCCGCGCTATGTGCTGGACATCTCCCCGGTGGACAACAGGGTCACGGTCGGCCCGGTCGAGGCCCTGGACGTCGCCGCCCTGACCGCCATCAAGCCGCGCTGGTGCGGAGCCCCTCCGGTGGGCCCCGGCGGCTACACCGCCCAACTGCGCGCCCATGGCGGCGAGACCGAGGTGACGGCCGAGCCGATCGGGGTAACCGGTCTGCGGGTGACCTTCGCCGAGCCGGTGCGGGGCGTGGCCCCGGGGCAGGCGATCGTGCTCTACGACGGCACCCGGGTGGTCGGCTCCGCCACCATCGCCACGACCGAGCGCGCGCAGGTCGTCGCCTCGTAGCCGGGCCGCCGGACCCCGACGGATATCCGCTTTTGGCGAGAAAGAAGCCGAAAGTCAGGATGGGGTGGATTATCTCCGTTTGGCGCGATCAGTTTCTCTGAAATTAACGTGCGTCCGGCCATTCCGGTGGCATGCGTCACCTGAATCTGGGAATGCGCCACGCGGACACGGGTGCCGTGGTCCGCTGTCTCAGCACCGGAGGTTCCGTTATTTCTGCGCAACCTGTACAGAAATTTGGCAACAATCCAGTTGATGTCAGGGACACTGATCACTACACAGAGGAGTACGTACCCAGCTTCGTAGAAAAGTGGGACTCGCTGATCGACTGGGACCGAAGGTCGGAGAGCGAGGGTACGTTCTTCATCGATCTGCTGCGCGAGCGCGGCGTCAAGAAGGTCCTCGACGTGGCCACGGGGACCGGCTTCCATTCCGTCCGGCTGCTCGAGGCCGGATTCGAGACCGTGAGCGCCGACGGCAGCGGCGAGATGCTCGCCCAGGCGTTCGCCAACGGGCTCAAGCACGGTGACCACATTCTCCGCGTCGTCCAGGCCGACTGGCGCTGGCTCAACCGCGACGCCCACGGCGAGTACGACGCCATCGTCTGCCTCGGGAACTCCTTCACACATCTGTTCTCCGAGCGCGACCGGCGCAAGGCGCTCGCCGAGTTCTACGCCATGCTCAAGCACGACGGAATCCTGGTCCTGGACCAGCGCAACTACGACGCGATCCTCGATCGCGGCTACAGCAGCAAGCACGTGTACTACTACTGCGGAGAAGACGTCGCCGTCGAACCGGAGTACGTGGACGAGGGGCTGGTGCGCATGCGCTACAGCTTCCCCGACGAATCCGTCTACCACCTCAACATGTTTCCGCTGCGCAAGGACTACACGCGCCGGCTGATGCAGGAGGTCGGCTTCCAGCGGATCGAGACGTACGGCGACTTCCAGCACACCTACCGGACGGAGCGCCCCGACTTCTTCATCCACGTCGCGGAGAAGGAATACATCGCGGCGGACGAGCCGGCCGGACCGGCCACTCCGGCCACCGGCGACGGGGAGTACGCGGGAGCCGTCGGCACCGCCCGCGACTACTACAACTCCTCGGACGCCGACGCCTTCTACTGGCATGTCTGGGGTGGCGAGGACATCCACATCGGCATCTACGACCGGCCCGACGAGCCGATCGCCGAGGCCAGCAGGCGCACCGTGGCCCGGATGGCCGGGAAGCTCGACCTCACCGAGTCATCCGTCGTCCTCGACCTCGGGGCGGGCTTCGGCGGCTCCGCACGCTATCTGGCGGAGACCTACGGCTGCCGCGTCGTCGCGCTCAACCTCAGCGAGGTGGAGAACGAACGCCATCGCGCCCTCAACGCCGAGCGGGGGCTGACCGAGGCCATCGAGGTGCTGGACGGCTCCTTCGAGCGGATCCCGCTGCCGGACAACAGCGTCGACGTCGTCTGGTCCCAGGACGCCTTCCTGCACAGCGGCAACCGCGCCCGCCCCCTGGAGGAGGCGGCCCGGGTCCTGCGCCCCGGCGGTCACCTCATCTTCACCGACCCCATGGCCGCCGACGGCTGCCCCGCCGAAACCCTCCGCCCCATCCTGGACCGCATCCATCTGGAGACCATGGGGTCGCCCGGGTTCTACCGCCATGAACTGGCGCGGCTCGGCTTCACCGAGGTCGGCGGCGGCTTCCAGGAGCACCGCGAGCAACTGATCACCCACTACGCCCGGGTGCTGGAAGAAACCCGCCGCCAGGAGGCCGACGGCCTGACGGAACACGTCAGCGCCGACTACCTCACCCATATGAAGAAGGGCCTCAGCAACTGGGTCGACGGCGGCACAAACCGCCATGTGACCTGGGGCATCTTCCACTTCACCCGCTGATCCCCGCCGGGTGGCCGCTGTGGCGGGGCCTGTCCCGCCACAGCGGCAGCCCCTGGGTGCTGGCTCGGTGGCCGCTCCTGGGTGTTGGCCTGGTGGCCACTTCCGGGTGTTGGCCTGGTGGCGGTTCCCGGGTGTTGGCCTGGTGGCCGCTCCTGGGTGTTGGCCTGGTGGCCACTTCCGGGTGCTGGCCTGGTGGCCATTCCCGGGTGCTGACCTGGCGGCCACCCCCAGGCGCTCACCCGGCGTTCGCGGTCTAC
>NZ_JAHLEM010000176.1 GCF_018883605.1 Streptomyces niphimycinicus
TTGGCCTGGTGGCGGTTCCCGGGTGTTGGCCTGGTGGCCGCTCCTGGGTGTTGGCCTGGTGGCCACTTCCGGGTGCTGGCCTGGTGGCCATTCCCGGGTGTTGGCCTGGTGGCGGCTCCTGGGTGTTGGCCTGGTGGCCACTTCCGGGTGCTGGCCTGGTGGCCATTCCCGGGTGTTGGCCTGGTGGCCGCTCCTGGGTGTTGGCCTGGTGGCCACTTCCGGGTGCTGGCCTGGTGGCCATTCCCGGGTGCTGACCTGGCGGCCACCCCCAGGCGCTCACCCGGCGTTCGCGGTCTACTTCGCGGTCAGGGGGAGGCCCGCGACCTGCTCGTGCAGGGCGGCGAGCGGTGCCGCGAGGTATCCCTGGCCGGTGGCCGCGGACGGTGGCGGGGTCTCGCCGATGAGGGCCAGGGCCTGTCGCCAGTAACGCAGCGAGAACGAACCGGCGCGCCCCCCGCGGCGGAACAGGGCGCGCAGATGCGCGCGGAACGCCGGTGTGTCGTCGTGGCCGTCGACGCGGGCGTAGGTGCGCACGAACTGGCCGAGCGCCTCGGCGCGCCGCTCCGGACAGCCGGAGACCAGGGCCTCGCCGGCCAGTGCGCAGGCGTCCAGCAGACCGGCGTAGAACGACGCGACGTCGCCCACCTGGTGGGCTTGCGGCTGTCGGCGCCGGTCGTCCGCGGTGGCCAGGGCGTGGAGTTCGGCGTAGGCGAGCACGGTCGGGGTGGTCGGGGCCGCGGCGGCCGGGGCGGTCGGGGCGGTCGGGACGGTCGGTGGCGCGGGCACCGCGCCGTCGATGACGGCCTGGGCCAGGCGGCGCGGCAGACCGGCCGGGAGCGCCCAGCGCCAGTACCGCACCAGCCGATCGTGGGCGTCGTCCGGACTGCCCACCCCGGCGAGCAGGGCGAGGCGGCGCGGCCGTTCCGGCGCGGGGCAGTCGTCCAGCGCGCGGAGCACCTCCCGGCGCCATGTGGCCTCACGCAACTGCTCCTGGACCGCGTCCAGTTCGCGGCTGACGAGTTCGTCCAGCGAGCGTTCCCCCGCCATGACCGCGGCGATCGCGGCGATGGGGGTGCCGAGCGCACGGAGATGCTGGATCAGCCGGAGCCTGGGCAGCGCGTCCGAGGCGTATCTGCGGTGGCCGCCCGGGGTGCGTCCGCTCTCGGGCAGCAGCCCGATGTCCGAGTAGTAGCGGATGGTCTTCACCGGCAGTCCGGTGCGCGCGGCCAGCTCGCCGATGCCCACCGTGCCACCGTCCTGGGTGCCGTCCGTCACAGTGCCTTGAACCTCCACCGTGCGGGAGCCCTTAGCGTCCCTGGCGAACGCCGTCGTCCGAGTATGCGCCGGGCGGCACTCGCCGAGGAGGACCATCACATGCGAATTCTGATCGTGACCGCCGGTTCGCGAGGCGACGTCGCCCCGTACACGGGCCTGGGGCTGCGTCTGCTGGCGGCCGGTCACGAGGTGACCGTGGCCGCCCATCCGCCCTTCGCCGGGCTCCTCGACGGATGCGGCCTGGACCACCGGCCACTGCCGGGCGATCCACGGGAGTTGATCCGCGCCAGGGCGCGGGCGGCCTCGTGGGAGGAAGCGCGGGCGGCGATGGCGACGTTCCTGGACCGGCTCGCCGACGGGGTGGTGGCGGCCGCGGACGGGGCCGACCTGGTGCTCACCGCGTTCGGCCCGGCGGCGCTCAGCCAGGCGGCCGCCGAGGCGTACGGCATCCCCGTCATCGGCACCTATCTCGCACCGGCCTGTGCCACGCGGGAGTTCCCGCTGGCCGGTGCGACGGGCGGCGACGACCTGGGCCCGGACGGCAACCTGGCGGCGGGCCGGAGGCTGCTGGCGGATGCCGGAGCGCTCCAGGCGGGGGCCGTGGCGGGGCTGCGCGCCCGGCTCGGGCTGCCGCCCGCCGCCTCGCAGCCGACGGGGGCGGACATCCGGCCGGTCTTCCACGGCTTCAGTCCGCTGGTCGTACCGCGCCCGGCGGACTGGCCGCCCCAGGTCGAGGTGGCGGGTTACTGGTGGCCCGCCCGGCCGCAGGACTGGCGGCCCCCGGCCGAGCTGGTCGACTTCCTGGAGGCCGGTCCGCCACCGGTGTTCATCGGGTTCGGCAGCATGGCGCCGGGCGAGGGGGAGCGGCTTGGTGAACTGGTGACGGCGGCGGTGGCCAGGGCGGGGGTGCGCGCGGTGGTGCAGGCGGGGTGGGCCGGGCTGACCACGGCAGGTGATGACGTCCTTACGGTAGGCGACGTCATTCTTACGGTCGGCGACCTCCCGCATGACTGGCTGTTCTCGCGCACGGCCGCCCTCGTCCACCACGCCGGAGCGGGCACCACCGCGGCCGGGCTGCGCGCCGGGGTCCCGGCGGTGCCGGTGCCCGCCATGGCCGACCAGCCGTTCTGGGCGGCCCGGCTGCACCGGCTCGGCGTCGCC
>NZ_JAHLEM010000177.1 GCF_018883605.1 Streptomyces niphimycinicus
GGGCCCGCCTCCGCCGCCGCTCCTGTCCCGGTCACCGCGTCGTCGGCGTTCACGAAGGGGGACTGAGTGTCCGTAGTCGACCATCATCCCCCGGCCGCGCCACCCGCCGCCCCCGGACCTGGCCCCGGCGCCACGCGCCCGCCACGGCGGACCCTGGCCCGCCCCACCGCGGCCGGGCTCGGCGCGGCCACGGCGCTGCTGCTGTGTGTGATCGGCGGGGTGTGGGCGTTCATCGCGCTCCGGATCAACATCGCCACGCTCACCGACAGCGCCGACAACGCGGTGGACTTCCTGTCGCGGACGTTGCCCCTGGACTTCCCGCCGGCCGGTGATCTGTTCTCGCTGATCTGGCAGACGCTGGCCATCGTGGTCTCCGCCACGGTGCTCTCGGTGGTGCTCAGTGTGCCGCTGGCCCTGCTGGCGGCCCGCAACACCACTCCGGGGACAGGCGCCCGTCTCGCCTCGCGCGGTGTGATCGTGCTGTGCCGGGCGATTCCCGAGGTGGTCTTCGCCATCGCCGCCTTCCGTGTCTTCGGGCTGGGCGGGATGACGGGTGTGGTGGCGCTCGGCGTCCACTCCGTCGGCATGGTGGGCAAGCTGTACGCCGACGCCGTCGAGCAGACCGACGAGGGCCCGCGCACCGCACTGCGCGCGACCGGCGCCGGGCGGCTTCAGCAGATCACCTCCGCGGTGCTGCCGCAGGCGCTGCCGTCCCTGGTGGCGACCGCGCTGCACCGGCTCGACATCAACCTGCGCGCCTCGGCCGTGCTCGGCTTCGTCGGCGTCAACGGTCTGGGGTACGCGCTGTCCACGGCGATCACCACCCTCGACTACCAGCGGGCGATGGCCATCGCGCTGGTCCTGCTGCTGCTCTGCTTCGTCGCCGAGTCCATCTCCGGTGCCATCCGGCGCACACTGCTCCAGGAGGTCACCGCCGCGCGGCGGCCCCGCCGCCGGCGGCCGGAGCGCCAGGATGCGCGCCGCGACCAGCGGCCGGGCGGTACGGCCCCGGCCCGCCCAACCTCCGGCGCCACCGCGACCACCACCGCGGATGCCAGGAGCATCGCCACCGCAGATGCCAAGCGCATCACCGGCACCGCCGCTGCCGACGGCACCGCCGCCGCCATGGGCACCCAGGCGCCGGCAGCCCGCGGCGGCACGGCCGTACGCCGCAGTCTGCCGCGCTGGGACGCCCGGCGGATCCGCCGCACCACCTGGCTGGTGCTCACCGTCGCCCTGGTCGTGGCCTCGGCCGTGCGCTCCGGTCTGTCCTGGCACACCCTGCGGCGCGGCGCGGAGTCGTTCCTCCCGACGGTGGGCGACTTCCTGCCGCCCGGCACCGGTGGCATCGGCGACCAGCTCTGGGCCGATCTGTGGGTCACCCTTCAGATCGCGCTCGCGGGCACCCTCATCGGGCTGGTCCTGGCGCTGCCGCTGGGCACCCTCGCGGCGCGGAACGTGGTGGGGTCGCCCCGGGTGGCCCGGTTCTTCCGCACGGTCATCCTCCTGGTGCGGGCCATCCCGGAACTCGTTCTGGCGATCGTCTTCGTCGTCGTGACCGGCCTGGGCGCGGTCTCCGGCGCGCTCGCTCTCGGCGTCGGCTCGGTCGGCCTGCTCGGCAAGCTGGTGGCCGACTCGCTGGAGGAGACCGACCCGGGCCCGGCCCGGGCCCTGGTGGCCACCGGCGCCCGCAGGCACCAGGTGTTCTTCGGATCCGTCCTGCCCCGGGCCTGGCCGGCGGTGGTGGGACATCTGCTGTACCAGCTCGACGTCAATCTGCGCTCGGCGACGCTGCTCGGCATCGTCGGCGCCGGTGGCATCGGCTACGACCTGCTGAACGCGGCCCGGGTCCTACAGTTCCCGGTGGTCACCACCATCGTGCTGATGGTGCTGGCGCTGGTGCTGCTCATCGAGGGGCTGGCCGTCTGGGTGCGCAAGGTGTACGCCTGAGGCCCGGCACCGGGCGTCAGGCGTAGGTACCGCGCACGACCGTTCACACAAGGCCGCCGCCCCTCGGGCGGCGGCCTTCGTCATCCCCTCCCGGTGGCATCCCAGGACACGACACCGGTCCCCAGCGTTCACCGGCTAGCTGCGGAATGGTTTATTTCGCTGACTTGTCCGGACAACTCGCCAGGGTTCAGAGTGGCCAGATGCCCAGGAGAAGTCGATATACCGAGATTGCCGAGGTGCTCGCAGCCGAGATCGCGGACCAGCCGGCTGATGCCCGGGTCGCCGGCGAGCACGAGATCGCCGCCCGCTTCGGCGTCAGCCGGGCGGCCGCCCGCTCCGCCCTACAGGAGCTGGAGGGCCGCCATCTGGTCCGCCGGGTCCGGGGCGCGGGCACCTTCGTCAGCCGTCCGCTGGACTATGTGCTCTCCCAGCGCCGCGTCCCCTCGATGCACCAGACCGTCCGCGAGGCGGGCGGTGAACCGCGCACGGTGGTGCGCGATGTGACCACCGTCCCGGTCACCGGCGCCATCGCCGAGCGGCTGGAACGTGCCGAGGGCAGCGCGGTCCACCTGCTGACCCGGCAGTCGTACATCGACGGCCTGCTCAGCGGCTGGTCCCAGGAGTGGATCCCGGTCGACATGCTGCCGGAGCTGGGCCCGGCCGTGCACGCCGTGGAGTCGCTGGACACCATCCTGCGGCAGATGTGCGGGGTGACCCCGGTCCGCGCCTGGTGCCGGGTGAGCAGCGTGCTGCCCGACCGGCGGGTGGCGGAGGGACTGGAGACGGCACACAACCGGCCGGTGTGGCTGGTGGAGAGCCTGAGCCGGGACGCGGACTCCGGGCGCGCGGTGATGTGCAGCTCCACCTGGTCCCGCCCGGACAGTGTCCGGATCATCGTCGAGCTCGACGGCCCGGTCACTCCCTGACCCGATCCCGCTTCCGGCGCTGGACGTACAGGCGGTTGCCCTCCGGGCCGGTCCATTCCAGCCGCACGACACCGGGGACGGCGGCGTCGGCGATGCGCGACGGATGCGACCAGTAGCCGAAGTTCGGATTGCGGAAGAACGTGGCCCACAGATGGCCGCCGTGATCCATGAAGAAGTTGTTGTGTCCGGCCCCGACACCCGCGGTCCACCGCTGGGAGTACGGCCCCTCGAAGGTGTCCGAGACGGCCACGACGGCGTCGTACTGGTACTGCGCACGGCCGGGGCCCGGTGGGTCGTAGGCGTAGCGCGTGCTGCCGTCGGAATCGATCGACGTACGGTCCCACGCGGCCTGGACGAGGTAGTACTTGCCCCGGTACTTGAACACATACGCGCCCTCGAGATACGGCTCGGGGGAGTACGGCATCTGCCGGAACCTGGGGAGGCCGGCCGTCGGGCTGATGTCCTCCATATCGGTCCGGAACGGCGCGTACAGGTCGTTGTGGAGCACCAGCCACGCGTCGTCGCCCTCGGTGTAGAGGCTGCCGTCGATGTGGTGGTAGGCGCCCGGCTCGATGAAGTCCGGCCCCCCGATGAACGATTCGCCGAAGGGCTTGTCGAGGTTGCCCTCGACGAGCCGGTACGGGCCCGCCACCCCGCCCTCGCTCACCAGCAGGAACGAACCCACCTTCCGGGAGTGGTCGCCCATGCACGCGACGAGGTACCAGGTGCCGTTGAAGTAGTGCAGCTCCGGGGCCCAGACCTGGCCGCGCTTGCCGAACCGGTCGTCGTACCAGTACTCCTGCCACGGAGCGACGACCGTGCGCCCGGGCCGGTTCTCGCCGACGAACTCGGGCGACCACACCTTGCCCCGCTCGGCGCCGGGCCGGATGCGGGTCGTGTCCACCAGCCGCCAGGGCCCCCGCAGCGACGGGGACACCCACACGAAGATGCCGTCGTTCCACGGGGCGGCCGCGTCGAGCCCGGGCACTCGGGTGGTGCCGGTGGCCACGTACATCGGACGGCCGTCCACGACAAAGCAGTTGACGTAGGTGTCCCGCATCCAGACCAGGCCGCGCTCCCGGTCGCGGGGCCGCCGTTCGAGCGGGAGGACGAAGGAGTTGTCCGCGCGCGGCCACAGGTCCGGCCGGGTGTCCGCGAGGCCGTAGGGCTGGAGTTGGGGCCAGTTCGACGGGTGCCGCCGCATCGGCGCGACCTCCGTGGGCGACGCCTGGGCCACGGTCGTGGGCAGCCCCGCCGCCACTGCCAGGGATCCGGCGACTCCGGTCAACAACGTCCGTCTGTCGATGTGCGGCCTGTTCTCGGAGTTGGTCGGCATGGAGCACAGCATGCGAACGCCCGCTGATTTTCGTCAAGAGCCAGGACAAAAATGCTCCGGAGCGGCCGAAGTGTAAGAGGCGGCTGCCGACGGCGCATCCGCACCGCCCGGCCAGGACCGTGGCCCCCGGCGATGGGTGCAGTATGGGGGTAGCTGACGGGAACCCGCTGTGGGGCGCCCGGAGGGCCCGGACGCTCCGCCCGGAAGGCGGTGGCGCTATGGATCTGCCCCGTGCTCGCGCGCACGGCACCGTGACGCAGCGACTGATCGGCGATCACCTGTTGTCCGGCCGCATGGAGCCGGGGGAGGAGATCGCGCTGCGCGTGGACCAGACGCTGACGCAGGATGCCACCGGCACGCTGGTGATGCAGGAGCTGGAGGCGCTGGCCCTGGACCGGGTCCGGACCGAGGCCAGCGTGCAGTACGTGGACCACAACATCCTCCAGGCCGACGAGCGCAACGCCGAGGACCACCTCTTTCTGCGCTCGGCCGCCCGCCGCTTCGGCCTGTGGTTCTCCAAGCCCGGCAACGGCGTCTCACACCCCACACATATGCACCACTTCGGCGCTCCCGGGAAAACCCTCGCCGGTTCGGACTCGCATACCTGCGCCGGTGGCTCTCTGGGCATGCTGGCGATCGGCACCGGCGGCCTGGAAGTGGCGCTCGCCATGGCCGGACGCCCTCTCCACCTCACCATGCCCAGGGTCTGGGGCATCCGGCTGACCGGGGAACTGCCTCCCTGGGTGAGCGCCAAGGACGTGATCCTGGAGCTGCTGCGCCGCCACGGGGTGCAAGGAGGTGTCCAACGGGTCCTGGAGTACCACGGACCCGGTCTGGTCTCCCTCACCGCGATGGACCGGCACGTCATCGCGAACATGGGGGCGGAACTCGGCGCCACCACCACCGTCTTCCCCTCGGACGAGGCGGTGCGCGGCTTCCTCGACGGGGTGGGGCGTGGCGATGACTTCGTCGAGATCACCGCGGAACGGGACGCGTCCTACGACCTCGACGAGGAGATCGACCTGTCGTCCTTGGAGCCGCTCATCGCCCGGCCCACGTCGCCGGGAAACGTCGTGCCGGTCAGGGAGGCGGCCGGGGAGCCCATCGCCCAGGTCGTCATCGGCTCCTCCGCCAACCCCGGATTCCGCGACTTCGCCGTCCCGGCCGCCATGGTGGCCCGGCGGCAGGTCCCGGCCGGGGTCAGCTTCGACATCAACCCGACCTCCCGCGAGATCCTCCAGGACCTGACGCGCCGCGGCGCGACATTCGACCTGATCGCCGCCGGTGCCCGGATCCACCAGTCGGGCTGTCTGGGCTGCATCGGCATGGGACAGGCACCGGCCTCGGGACGCAATTCCCTGCGCACCTTCCCGCGCAACTTCCCCGGCCGCTCCGGCACCGAGGACGACGCGGTGTGGCTGTGCTCACCGGAGACCGCCACGGCCTCCGCGCTGACCGGTGTCATCACGGATCCGCGCGACTGGGCCGACCGCCTCTCGGCGGCTCCTCCCACGCCCGAACTGCCCGACCCGCCCGCGAACAACGACGCCATGCTGGAGCCGCCGTTGCCACCGGAGGAGGCCGCGCGGGTATCGCTGGAACGCGGCCCCAACATCTCCGCACTGCCGGAGCTGGATCCGCTGCCGGACAGCCTGCACGGCCCCGTCCTCCTCAAGGCCGGTGACGATGTCTCGACCGACGAGATCTCCCCGGCCGGAGCGGCCGCCCTGCCCTACCGCTCCAACATCCCCAAGCTGGCCGGATTCACCCTCACCCGGCTGGACCCCGACTACCCGCGGCGCGCCGAGGCGGTCCGGGAGGACGGCGGGCATCTCATCGTCGCCGGTGCCAACTACGGCCAGGGCTCTTCCCGCGAACACGCCGCCATCACACCGCGCTACCTCGGGCTGCGAGCCGTCATCGCCAAGTCCTACGCCCGCATCCACTGGCAGAACCTCGTCAACTTCGGTGTGCTGCCACTGGAATTCGAGGATCCCGCCGACTACGACCGCATCGAGACCGACGACCGGCTGCATCTGTCCGGGCTGCGCGAGGCCCTCTCCCCGGCCGGTGCCCCGACACTTCGCGTCCGCAACGCGACCCGGGACGAGGAGTACGCCGTCCGCCACCGTCTCTCCCCCCGGCAGCGGGAGGCGGTTCTCGCGGGCGGTGTCATCCCGGCACTGACACACGAGCAATGAGTGGTGAGTACTGTGACACTGAGTGAGGGACGCCATCGCCTCGGGCCGCCGGGCGGCCGACTGCTGATCAAGACCAGCCGTACCGGGCTCGGCCGGAGGGCGGGGCACGATCTGACGATCGAGGCCACCCGGTGGTCCGGGGAGGCGACGGTGGCCGGCGGCGCCCCCGAGGAGTCGTCGGTGACCGTGACGGTCGAGACGGACTCGCTGAGCGTCCGGGAGGCGACCGGCGGGCTGAAGCCCCTCGGCGACGGCGACCGGGCCGAGATCGAGCGGACGCTGGAGGGCAAGGGTCTGCTGCACACCACGGAGCACCCCACGATCACCTTCCGCTCCACCCACATCACCGGAACGCCCGAGTCCTTCGAGATCACGGGCGACCTCACCATCAAGGGCCGGACCCACCCGGTGACGGTGCACGGGAGCGGCGATCCCGCAGGGACGGTGCGCGGCTGGGCGTCCGTCACCCAGTCCACCTGGGGCATCAAGCCGTACAGCGCGTTCCTGGGTGCGCTGAAGCTCTCCGACGAGGTCCGCATCGAGTTCGAAGCGACCGGGCCGTAATCTTCACCCGGCCCCGGATAGCGGCCGGGGCCGGGTGCCGGAGGCGCTTAGCTCTGAGTCCGGGACGCGGCCTGGCAGCTTTCCGCGCCCTTGCAACGCTGGAGCGCGGTGAGGGTGTGGTGCAGAGCGGCCCGCTGGGCGGCCGAGAGCGACGCCGCCCGGTTGGTCAACTGGTCGGGGTCGGAGCCCAGCGCATAGAACTCGCGCTCCCCATCGGCGTATTCGACATAGAGGGAGTTCTCGGTCCGCATCGCCGCGTAGGTCGGCGGGTCGCCGCTGTCCTTGGGTGCCGCGTCGGGATCACCCGTCTTGGATGTCGCGTGATGGTGCTCGACCAGGACGGCCTGGCGCCACTCGTCCTCGGTCCGGCCGTGCATCAGGTCGCCGAGGCTGTGCCCGTCCACGGTCGACGGCGGCTCCACGCCCGCGAGGTCCAGGAAGGTCGGGTTGATGTCGACGTTCTCCGCGAGCTGGGACACCTTCTCACCGGCCGGAACGCCGGGCCCGGTGACCATCATCGGCACCTTGACGTCGGTGTCGTAGGCGGTCTGCTTTCCCGGGCGGAGCCGGTGTTCGCCCATGTGGAAGCCGTTGTCGGAGCCGAATACGAGGTAGGTGTCGTCCGCCAGGCCCTTCTCCTCGAGTGTCTTCTCCAACTGACCGATCATGGCGTCGACCGCCTGGACGGAGCGCACCCGCTTGGCGAACTTCCGGTCGGTCTTCTCCTTCTCCTTCGCCGTCAGTGGCGACAAGGAGCGCTGCCACTTCGGCGCGTCGCGAGTGGCCTTGTCGTAGGCGTCGGTCCGGGGCGCCTTGAGCCCGGGGAACGTGTCCTTGTCGCGCGGCGCGGGTGTGGCGGGGCCGTGCGGTGCGAACGTGGCCACCTCCAGCATGAACGGCTTCTTCGCAGCCGCCGAGGAGCCGATGAAGGAGGTCGCCTTCTTCGACAGCACATCCGTCAGATAGTCCTGGGGAGCCTTCCCATACGGCACGACCTTGCCGTTCTCGTTCAGGTCGTACTCGTACTCCTGGTAGCCGTCCCCGGCCACATCCCACTCGTCCCAGCCGGAGGGGACATACGGCTTGGAGGTGCCGTTCTTGTCGGCCGGCTGATATCCGTTGAGGTACTTGCCCATGAACCCGGTGCGGTAGCCGGCGCGCTGAAGCGCCGGCCCGAAGGTCTTCTCCTCGTTGCGGTTCTTCATGAACGCGCCGTAGCCGCCGTCGTCGCCGGTATTGGTGAAGACCCCGGTGTTGTGCGGGTACTGACCGGTGAGGAGGGAGGTACGCGACGGACAGCACAGCGAGTCCGTGGCGAAGAAGTTCGTGAAGGTCGCCCCCTCCTTCCGCATCTGCCGTACGTGCGGCATGTACTCCACGAGATTCCACGCCAGATCGTCCGTGAGGACGTACACGATGTTGGGCTTCTTGCCCGAGCCGGAGGCGTCGGCCGCGGGCGCGTCACCTTCGGTGGCCGCGCTCACCACTCTCGCGCACGAGGCCAGCAGGGCGATGGCCAGAGCCGCACACAGGGCGGCGAGGACACGTGGACGGCGACTGCCGAACATGGCGCAACCTCCTACGAGTTGGGCGTCTTCGTCGCTCGGACCGTAGGAGAGGGCTTTGTGTGATTCTTGTGAGGCATCCGCCGGGCCCGGGGTGGGCCCGGCGTGCCTGCTGTGGAGACGCGGTCAGTGCTGCGGCGTCGTGGCCGACGGCGCCGCGGCGTGTTCCTTGACGAGTTCGTACGAGCGCAGACGGGCCGCCAGCGCGTAGACCGGCGTGGCCAGCATCAGCTCGTCCGCCCCGGTCGCGTCCGCCACTTCCGCCAGCCGCCGCACCACGGTCGCGGGCGTGCCGTAAGCCTGCTGGGACCGGAAGGCCGCCAGCGCCTGCCGATCCTCCGCCGTGAACGGGTGCACGGACGCCTCTTCGGGTGAGGGGAACGGAGCCTCGCTGTGCCCCTTGAGGAGCCCGGCCTTGACCACGTCCATCGGGCCGGACAGCCGCGCCGCCTCCTCCGGGGTCTCGGCGCAGATCGTTTCCACGCACACCAGCACCCGGGGGCTCGCGCACCACGGGGACGGTGCGAAGTGCGCACGGTAGTGCCCGAGCGCGGCGAGGGTGTTGTCGGGGCGGATGTGATGGGCGAAGGCGAGGGGCAGGCCGAGCCGCGCGGCGAGCGCGGCACCGGCGGTGCTGGAGGCCAGCAGCCACGGCTCCGGCAGCGGGTCGAGCGCGACCTCCTCGACCAGGAACCGCAGCGTCGCCGCCACGTCGTCCCGGTACTCGTCGTCCGTCGTCGGTCCGGCGCCGCGCCGCAGCGCCCGGGCCGTGGACTCGTCGAAGGTGCCGGGGCCCCGGCCGATGCCCAGGTCGATCCGGTCGGGGTGCAGCGCGGCGAGGGTGCCGAACTGCTCCGCCAGCATGATGGGGGCGTGGTTGGGGGCGAGAACGCCTCCGGAGCCCAGGCGGATGGCCGATGTCGACGCGGCCGCGTGGGCGGTCAGGACCACGGGTGGGAACGCGCCGATGGCGGGGGAGTGGTGGTGCTCGGCATACCAGAGTCGGTGGTAGCCGAGGGCGTCGAGACGCTGCGCGAAGGCGGTGGTGTCACGTAGCGTGTCCACGGCTCGCGTACCAGTCTGGACCATGGCGACTTCCAGCGCGGAGAGCGGCACATCGATCATGCAGCGAGCATACGGAGTGCCGGTAGCCTCAGGCAGCCGTTCGCCCAACGGCCGGTGACCGGGTCGCCCACGCGGGGCGCGGATCCCCGGGGTCCGGATCCCGGGATCCGCGCCCGGAGCCCGGATCCCCGGCGCGGAGAGGTCACCCCGGGGCCACCGCGCCGAGCTGCCGCTCCAAGTCCTCCACCAGGGTGAGCAGTTCGTCCGTCCGCCCGGCGATGCCGAACAGGTAGAAGTCCGGGCGCACCAGCGCCGCCACCGCCCCCAGCCCGGTCAGATAGGGCAGATACCGGCCCTCCACATCCACCACGTCCCGCGGCCCCACGTCGCCCGCGGGCGTGTCCGCGGGCACGATGCGCACCACCCGGGCCCCGATGCTGTCGAGGAACTTCAGCCGCCGTGTGCCCAGCACCGGCACCGCGTCCTGGCCGCAGAGCAGGGCGAAGCCCGTGCCCACCACGTCGTCGAACAGCCCGGTCCGGTCGTGGTGGCCCACCCGCCACTGCGGCGCGGCCTCCCCGGCGTACGGCGCCGGCCGGCCCTGCCCGTCCCGCCGCAGCACCCCGTCGGCGAGGGGCTTCACCACGGAGCGGCCCGAACCGCTCGGCCCGATGTTCCGCTTCCGCGCCGCCAGCATCGCCGCGTCCCGGTCCGCTGCCGCCTCACGGTCCGTCACACACACCACCCGGCCCAGACCCACCGACATCTTCACCGCGTGCTGCACATGGTCACGCCGCTCGGTGGTGTACGTGTCCAGCAGCGTCGGCGCCGCCTGGCCACCCAGCACCAGGTCCAGCTTCCAGGCCAGGTTCATCGCGTCCCGGAACCCCGAACACATGCCCTGACCGGCGAACGGCGGCATCACATGCGCCGCGTCCCCGGCCAGGAACATCCGCCCCGACCGCCACCGATGCGCCCACCGGGCCTGGAAGGTGTACACCGCGTGCCGGTCCAGGACGCTGTTGCCGGGGGTCACGTCGAACAGCTTCAGCAGCTCCCAGGCGTGCTCCTCGGTGCCGAACCGGTCCGGCCCGTCCGCGGGCACCCGCATGAACTCGTACCGCCGGTGTCCCGGACCGGCCGACACCGCCGTGCGCGGGCGTGCCGGGTCGCAGATCTGGAGGTTGTTCGGGCGGAACTCGCGCTGCTCATGCAGCCGTACGTCGCAGACCAGCCAGTCGTGCGAGAACCCCAGATCGGTCATGGTGGTCCCGGCGCGCCGCCGCACCAGGCTGTTCGCCCCGTCGCAGCCGACCACCCAGCGGCCGGTGAGGGTCGTCCGCACCCCGTCCGGGCCGACCACGGCCAGGCGTACGTGGCCGCCGCCGTCGGTGAGCTCCACGGCCTCGTACCCGCGCAGGATCCGCAGGGCCGGCAGCGTCTCCCCGCGCTCGATCAGCCCCGTCTCCAGAGCGGGCTGGTAGGCCGACATGGCCTCCGGCCAGGTGCAGTGACCCTGGTCGGCCACCTCGAACTCGATCAGCGTCTCGCCCTTCGCACTGCGCCAGGCGTAGTCCCGCGACGGCTCGCCGAACTCCCGCAACTGGTCGCCGATCCCGGCCGAGGCCAGGATGCGCGCGGCCTCGCTGTCGAAACCGACCGCACGCGGGAGGTTGAACGGCTCGGGCCAGCGCTCCACCACCGTCACCTGCCACCCGCGCCGCGCCAGCAGCACCGACAGCAACTGCCCCACCGGCCCGTACCCGACCACCAGTACATCGGCCACCGGCGCATCGCCCTGCCCGGTGTCCGCCTCGTGCGCCACCACCATGGCCGCCTCCTTCCCGCTCATGCCCCGGCCAGGATCGAATCGACCACGCTCTGGTACTCGTCCGCCTTCACCAGCACCCTGATGCGCTCCACGCCGTCCTCGACGGTCAGATAGCGCTTTCCGATGAGCACCATCTGTCCGCCGTCGGTGGCCCGGCCGCGAAAAGTGGTCCCGGCGAGCACGGAGTCCGCGGCATAGTCGTCCAGCCCGTCCAGCCGCACCAGATCCCACCCGGCCGGATCCGCCCGCTCGGGCCGGAACCGGTAGACCGGCTGCCAGTGGCCGCCCTTGAGCCGCCGCTCCAGCACCCGGTGGCCGCCCCGCCGGGCCACGCGATAGGAGCAGCCGTGCTGATGCTGCTCCTCGTCCGACAGGCGCACCGGCTCCAGATACGACGGTCCGATGAAGCCGACGTCCACCAGATAGGTCTGCCCGTCGAGGACGACCAGATTGAAGGAGTGCTCGTCCTCCGGGCCGAAGCTGCCGTTCGCCAGCCGGACCGCCGCCGTGACCGTGCGCGTGTCGAAGCCGAGTTCCGTCAGCAGGGCGTGGAACAGCCGGTTGAGCTCGTAGCACACCCCGCCATTGCCCCTGGTCACCGCATGGTCGAAGACCTCGTCCAGGGGGATACCCGCCAGCCGCCGTGAGGCGGGCAGCCGGTCGGCGGCCGTCGCGTTGTCATAGGGGACGGCCATCAAATGCCGCTTGTGCAAGGTCCGGAGGGTGTCCAGGGTCGGCGCACTCTTCCCTTCGGCCCCGATGCGCTGGAGGTACGTCGTCGCGTCGAACATGGTCGTGTCACTTCTCCGTACGTGTGGTCGTCGGCCAGAAGAAACCCGTCGTCGTCGCCACTGATTCTTATGCGGTGAGCACCTGGGCCGCTCCCCTAACCAACCCCCTTACCTCCCCTGACCACGACCGCCGCCCAGGGCAACGCGGGGCCGTTGGCAGCGGCACCGCCGGAGCAGGGGGGATGAGGGGGCTGGTTAGGGGACCCGCCGAATACCACCCGGGCAAGAATCCATGCAGGCCAAGGAAGCGAGGAAGCGATGACGGGCATGGATACGCCGGACGAGCATCAGGCCGAGATCGCGGAGTTTCCGATGCGCAGGGCGGCGGGCTGCCCGTTCGATCCGCCCCCCGGCCTACGGGCCATGCAGCGGCAGGGACCACTGACGAAGGTACGGCTGTGGAACGGCAGCACACCGTGGCTGGTGACCCGGCAGGCCGACCAGCGGGCACTGCTGCGCGACCGGAGGCTCAGCGCCGACTTCACCAAGCCCGGCTACCCGAGTCCCATCCCGATCGACAAGGACGCCACGTTCATCGCCAGCTTCCCGCTCATGGACGACCCCGAACACGCCCGGCTGCGACGGATGGTGCAGGGGCCGTTCGCCGTCAAGCGGGTGGAGGCCATGCGGCCCGCGGTGCAGCGGATCGTGGACGAGGCGATCGACACCATGCTGGCCGGCCCCAACCCGGTCGACCTGGTGACGGCGTTCGCGCTGCCCGTGCCCTCCCTGGTGATCTGCGAGCTGCTCGGTGTGCCGTACGACGACCACGCCTTCTTCGAGACGAACAGCGCGGTCATGATCCGGCAGGACGTGACCCCCGAAGAACGGGCGGGGGCCAGCGAGCGGCTGCTCGAGTATCTGCGTGTGCTGCTGCGTGCGAAGACCGCCGACCCCGCGAACGACCTGCTCTCCGCGCTGGCCGCCCAGGTCGAGGCGGGCGAGCTGAGCAGCGAGGAGGCGGTCCAGATGAGCGTGCTGGTCCTCTCCGGCGGACACGAGACCACCGCCAACATGATCGCGCTCGGCACGGTCGCCCTCCTCCAACACCCCGACCAGCTCGCCCTGTTGCGCGACACCGACGATCCCGAACTCATCGCCTCGGCGGTGGAGGAACTGCTGCGCTATCTGAACATCTCGCACACCGGAATGCGCCGGGCGGTACTGGCGGACGTCGAGGTCGCCGGGCAGGTCATCCGCGCCGGCGAGGGCGTCATCATGGCCAACGACATCGGCAGCCGCGACCCCGACGCCTTCAGCGGCGACCCCGAGCGGCTGGACCTCCGGCGCGACGCCCGCCGCCACCTGGCCTTCAGCTTCGGGGTGCACCAGTGCCTGGGTCAAACCCTCGCGCGCATGGAGCTCCAGGTCATCTACCGCGCCCTCTACCGGCGCATTCCCACACTGAAACTGGCGACCGAACTGGAGAAGATCCCGTTCAAGCACGACGGGATCGTCTACGGCGTCTATGAGCTTCCCGTGGCCTGGTGATGTCCCTCGGACACGCGCGTCCGAGCCGCGGGTGGACCAGACAGCGGATCCATCGATCAGGAAGGCAGTGCCCATGCCCGAGCCCACCCTGCCCGTGCCGGTACCGGAAGCCGTCGGCAAGCTCTACGACGAGATCCTCCACGAAGAGCTGAGCTACGGCTTCGTCAACCGCCAGCTCCACATCGGCTTCTGGGACGACCCGGAGTCCGAGACCCCGTACGAGGAAGCGGCCGTACGGTTCACCGACGTCGTCATCGAGCGCCTCGAGGTGGACGCCACCGCCCATGTCCTCGACCTCGGCTGCGGGGTGGGCGGGCCGGGCCTTCAGATCGTGGAGCGCACCGGCGCCAGGGTCACCGGCATCAGCATCAGCGAGGAGCAGATCAAGGCCGCGAACAAGAACGCCGCCGACGCGGGCTTCGCCGACCGGGCCGTCTTCCGCCACGCCAACGCGATGCAACTCCCCTTCGAGGACGAGAGCTTCGACGCGGTGATGGCGCTGGAGTCGATGGTCCATATGCCCGACCGTGACCAGGTGTTCGGCGAGATCCACCGGGTGCTGCGCCCCGGCGGCCGGCTCGTCCTCACCGAGTTCTTCGAGCGCGGCCCGCGCAAGGCCGAACGGAACCCGGCCATCGACGGCTTCTGCAAGGTCTCCATGGTGACCCTGCCCGACGTCGACGACTATGTGCCGATGATGCACCGCAGCGGACTGCGGCTGCGAGAGCTGCTGGACATCACCGAGAACACCATGCAGCGCACCTTCCGGGAAATGTCCAACGCCCTTACCGAGATCGACCGCCCCGTCCGCTTCCAGTTGTCCGACCTGCTCGGGGTGGACGAGTTCGGCTGCCTCCTGGCCGTGGCCGGGCGTCCCTGATCAGCCTTCCCGGCACGACTGATCCTCACCGACACGAGTGAACCCCACCGGCCGGGGAGGCACGGCAGTTCGGAACCCTGGTGGCCGGGTAGCGTTGGACCGCTTGAACGATGAGTGAGGAGCGGAACCGCATGGCTGCCACCCTGGACGAGATCACACGCGCTTGGCTTCGGGAACCCAGGTTCTGGCAAGTGGCCACCCTGAACCCGGACGGGTCGCCGCAGTTGACCCCGATGTGGGCCGACCTGGAGGACGGCCTGGTGGTGATCAACACCTCGGCGGGCCGCATCAAGGAGGAGAACCTTCGGCGCGATCCCCGGGTGTCACTGTGCTGTATGGACACCGAGGATCCATATCACCGGGTGGAGATCCGGGGCCGTGCCGTCCGCTTCGTCGCGGGGGAGCCGGGCGTACACGTCATGGACCGTCTCGCACAGAAATACCTGGGCACGGAGACGTTCCCCTGGCTGGCCCCCGGCGAGGTGCGGGTGGCGGTGTACATCGAGCCGCACCATGTCCACCGCGTCGTAGGCGTCGAGAAGTTCCGGCCCGGAGTGCTGCCGGACGCCTGAGAACACCCCCGCGCGTGGGAGGCTGGTCGTCAGCGGGTACATGTCCGGGCACCGGGGGGAGTGCGGCATGGAGGACGAGCGAGGGCGCCACGACGACGGCGAGGACGGTGCGCGGGCGCTGCTGAGAGCGTGGGCCGCCATCGCCGCCCGCCAGGCCCGCGACGTGGTGCGCGGAGCGGGGGACGATCCGGGGCGGACCGTCGCGCTGGCCCACGCGATCGAGCATGTTGCCGCCGTCGAGCGGATGTTGCCCGCGGACGATCCGCTCCGGAATGGTTTCGTCCCCTTACTGGGTGTGCTGATGGGCTTCCGGATCGTCAGCCGTGAAGCGGGCGACCAGTCCGACACCGCCCGTCGGACACGCGAATACGCGCTGCGCCATCTGCGCTGGGCCGACCACACCAGACCGCTGACCGATCCGCTCGCGGCGAACGCCCGGAGAGTGCTGCTCCAACTGCTCGTCCCCGCGCACTACGCGCGGGCCGTGCGGGCGGAGCGGCAAGGCCCCGGCCAGGAGCAGCGGCTTCGAGGTCCGCAGCCGTTGACCGCGTCCCTGCGGAACGCCCTGGCGGAGGCCAGGGAGGTCATCGAGCGCCTCGCCGGTGGCCCGGACGATCCGGAGCTGCGTCGGGTCCTCGGATTTCTCACGTCGGAGATCGAGCTGACGCTGTCGTCCGCCTCCCGCTTCTCGGCCCTGTCCGGGAAGAGTTTCCCAGCCGCCGCCGAGCAGCCGGAGCCGACGGGCACAGCCCCTCCGGCAAAAATCGGGGAAGCCGGGGAAGCCGGGGAAGCCGGGGAACACCCCGGCGACCCGCTGACCGACGCCGTCCAGACCGTGCTGCGCTGGGCCTCCGACGACCTGGCGCGGTTCACGGAGCTCCTGGTGTGGCTGTACAGGACCGCGGACCGCGCCACGGCCTCCCCCGAGGAGGCCGACGGGGAAGTGGCGGCCCTCGGCCTGGACCGACCGGCCTTCGCACCGCTGCGCGAGCTGCTGACCGCGCTCAGATCGGGCGAGGGCGACCCCCGGGCGCTGGCCCCGCGGGTCCGTCACGGCGCGGACGTCGCCCGGCGGGCCCTGGGGGAGCAGCCGGCGCACACACCCGAACGGGCCCGTATCGCCAAGCTGCACGCCCTCCTGCTGGTGCACGCCAACCTCCTGGTGCCCGGCACGATGGACTTCGACGAGGTGGACGAGGCCATGTCGGAGCCGGGACCGCACCCCGACGACCGTCCCGGCGGCCCGGGGTACGTCGGCCTGGGGCCGCGGCTGGGCGCACTGGTCGATGCCGTACGGGTGTCCCAGACCGGGGATCTGGCACACCTGGAGACCAGCGCCGCCCGGCTTCGGGAGATGATGGACACATTGCCCGGGGACGACGAGAAGGCCACGGCCAACCGTCGTGCCCTGGCCATCGGCCTGGCCGGGCGCCTCCATGAGGCGGCGACACTCGGGGGCAGCCTTCGGGCCGCCGACGCCGCCCGGACGATGGCCAGGGAATTGCGCGCCGCTCACGAGCGCGAAGGCTCGCCGCCGTCCACGGACACGCTCACCTTGATGGTAGTCACCGCCCAGCACGAGCTGGCTCTCGCTCGCCGCAGCGGGGATCCCACCGTGCTGCCGCGCCTGGTCGAGGAGCTGACCGGCCTGTACGTCACCCTGCCGCCCGACCAGGAGAACCGCTTCGCGCTCGCCGCCACCCTGGCCGAGGTGCATCAGGAACAGGCCGCCCGCAACCAGGATCCGGCGGAACTCCGCGCCGCGGCCTGGTATATGAGGGAGGTCGTGGGGACCGACTCCCGGCGGATCGCCCCCATGCTCAGACCGTACTTCCCAGCCCTGCGCACCTTCGCGCTGATCCAGTTGATCAGGGTCGAGCCCAGCCGGGACGCCGCCGACGCGGCCATCGCGGAGGTCCACCGGATCCTCGACGAACCGCAGCCCACCCCTCACGAGGAACTCCGGCTGCGGTATCAGCTCGGCCGGGCCCTGCTGCACGCGGCCCGCCACCTCGATGACCCGGACCTGCTCGACGTGTGCATCACCGAGCTGTCCCAGGTCCGCGAGATGTTCGCCCGGGGACACGGCCTGCCGCACTCCGCCGACACCCTGACGCAGTTGTCCGAAGCCCACTGGCTGCGCCGTCAGCGTGGCGGTCCGCGCGCCGAGGAGGACCGGGAGGCCGCCCTGGCCACCAGAAGCGAGGCGCTGGTCAGGCTGTCCGCCGACGTTCTCCTCCAACTCGGCTCCGAGCACGGCCTGTCCGTGGCCCGCTTCGGGTCGGCACAGGCGCTGTGGCTGGCCTACTGGACCACCGTGTGCGGCCGCCCGGCCGACGCGGTGCACGCGCTGGAACTGGGCCGGGCCCTGGTGCTGCGGGCCGCGGCCGCGTCCCGTGGCATTCCCGAACTCCTCGAAGCCCGAGGACACCCGGAGCTGGCCCGGCAGTGGCGCGCCGAACTCGTCGCGGACCCGCTCCGGCCCGACACCGCGGCCACGCCGAGCGATCAGTCCACCGGACCCCGGATCCCCGGCACCCTGCGGCGCAGGGCACTGGAAGCGCTGGGCGCGGGCAGCGGCGCGGACGCCTGGAAACTGCTCGGCCCCCCGGACCTGCCGTCACTGACGGCCGGTCTCACCGCTGTTGGTGCCGACGCACTCGTCTACCTCGTCCCCGGTGAGCGCCCCGGCTTGCCCGGCCTCGCCCTGATCCTCCGCCCCGGCCCCGGCGACGCGCGGCCCACCGTCCTGAAACTGCCGCTGCTGACCCCCGGCAGCCCGCCACTGGAGCGCTACCTCGACGCCACCGCCCGGCGCTCCCGGGCAGCCGCCGACGCCCCGGCCGAGGCGGGCCCGCGGATGGAGCGGGACGAGCGGTGGGAAGCGGCGTTGCGCGAGCTGTGCGACTGGGCCTGGCCCGCCGCCATGGGCCCAGTCCTGGCAGCCGTGGGCCCGCTCCACCAGCCGCCGCGGATCGTGCTGGTGCCGTGCGGGCCACTCGGCGCGGTCGCCTGGCACGCGGCCCGCACTCCGTACGGGACCGACGGGCGCGAGCACCGGTACGCCTGCGAGGAAGCCGTGCTCAGCTACGCGCCCTCCGGCGGCGAGTTCCTGCGGGCCGCGACCCGGGACCGGCTGCCCACCACCGCCGGGCAGGTGCTGGTCGCCGACCCCGAACTCAGCCTCGTATGGGCCGAGATCGAGGCGGAGGCGCTGCGTGCCGCCTGCTACCCCGACGGCCTCCGCTACGGCGAGTTCCCCACGGCCACCGCCATCGACGCGCCGGGCACCCCCGAGGACATTCTCGCCGTCCTGCCCGGCGGCGGCTCCCCGGTCGCCGTCCTGCACATCTCCTGCCACGCCCTGGCCGGCCCGGATCCCACGCGTTCGGCACTGTGGCTGGCCGCCCCACCGGCCGGTCCCGAGGACGCCGGACGTCTGACCGTGGCCCGCATCCTGGACGGCGCCGCCACCGGGCAGCCGGACACCGCGGGCCCGTTGGTGGTGCTCAGCGCCTGCGAGACGGACCTGAGCACCCGCGACCACGACGAGGCCCTGACCCTGTCCACCGCCCTGATCGCCCGCGGCGCGGCCGATGTCATCGGCTCGCGCTGGGCCGTCCACGACGCCACGACGGCCCTGATGATGGCCGTCTTCCACGACTTCGTCAGCAGAGGGGGCCTCGCCCCGGTGGACGCCCTGCGCGCGGCCCAGCTCTGGATGCTCGATCCACGGCGCGAGCCACCGCCCACCCTCCAGGGCGAGCTGTGCGACGAAGCCGTCCGCACCGACCTCGACCGCATCCACCTCTGGGCCGCCTTCACCCACCAGGGCAACCCTGCGGCCCGGCGCGCGGGATGACGCGCATGGCAGGGGGCCACGACGGAGGCCGGCGGCCTATCCGAGGAAGACCGGGAATTTCGCGGCCAGTTCGCCCAGCTTGTCGAGTTCGGCCCGTTCCGCATCGGTTGCGGCTCGCCGTCCGGTGCCGACCAGCAGCGCGTCCGTGTCGGACCAGGACGCGGGGAACGCGGCCCCGGCGATCCGCTCCAGCAGCTCGCGTGCCCCGGCGAGGCTCTCGGTGGGCGGTTCCGCCGCGCCCGGCAGGTGTGCGATCAGGTCGAGGTGGTGCAGGGTCCACTCCAGTACGTACACGGAGAGGTAGTCGCCCACGGTGAACACCTCGTCGCGGGTGCTGACCCACAGGCCCGGGTCGGCGAGTTCGGCCGCGCGCCCGGCGGCGGAGCCGACGTCGTCGAGGTGGAACTTCAGCAGCCACGGCTCCTCGTACGCGGCGGCCAACCGGACGGTCAGCGCGTCGAGCGGGTCATCGCCGGTCGGCGGCGCCTCCGCGACCTCCCAGTAGGTCACCGCGTCGCGCGTCGGTTCCGTCTCGGCGGGCGTCACAAGGGTGATCAGGACGTCCTGGGCGTCGATGATCAGATGGCACACCAGGTCCCGTACGAGCCAGCCGGCACAGCCGGACGGCCGGGCGAAGCCCTCGTCCGGCAGCTCGGCGACCGCCGTGCGCAACGCCGTCCACGAGCGTGAGAAGAGATCCACGGCCGCAAGCTAGCAGCGCGCGCCCCGCCCGGCGAGCGATTTCTCCCGTCACCGGCTCCGGTGGTCCGCCACCAGATGGTCCGCGGGCGGAGTCGCCGCAGGCGGACAGCATCAGCGGGGCCACGGAAGCCACGAATTCCTGCCCCCAGTCGATCACCGAGCCCTCGCTGAGCATCGAGGCCAGGAGCACCACATCGAACCCCACCATGAGCAGCAGAACGACGCTCTTGCGCGAGTCCCCGCCTCCGGCGGCCGAGGCGGCCGGTGCGCTCGGCTCGGTGGAGAGCAACTCGTCCTGCCGCAGCAGCCAGGGGCGGCACAGCACACCGAACCCGCACATGAGCAGCCCCATACCGGTGAAGGCCACCGCGGGGCTGTGGGTGTAGTGGCGGGCCAGAGCGCTGCCGATGAGACCGGCGATGAACCCTCCGGCGGGAAAGGCCGCGTGGAACGCGGACATGATGGGACGCCCGGATCCCTCGTCTACGCGGGCTTCGCCGCCGCCATGACCGTCGGTCGCTTCGGGGGCGGTTTCTTTCTGGAGCGGTTCGGCAAGGCCGCCGTCGTGCGCGCGGGTGCCATCTCGGCGACCCGGCGAGGCTGGTCGGCCCCGCGCGGTCAGGTGTCGTAGTGGCGCACGTCGTCGAGGTATTCGCGTGCCCGCGCCTGGACCAGCGGGGGCAGTTCGCCGGCGGCCAGATCCGCGAAAGTGGTCTTCTCCAGCACCTGCCGCAGACTCGCCCGCACCGCGCGCCACACATCCGGGAGCACCGCCGCCGCTCCGGGGTACTCCAGACCGCTGAGGCCCACGTCCCGCACGTTGGCCAGCGGGCCGTCCATGGCGCGGATCGCGTCGGCGAGGGTGATCTCCTTCGCCGGGCGCGCCAGCATATATCCCCCTTCAGGGCCCCGGACACTGCGCACCAGATGGGCCAGGCGCAGCTCCCGCAGGATGCCGAAGAGGAAACGCAGTGGAATGTCCTGCCGGGTCGCCACCTGCTCGGCGGTCAGGGGGGAGCCCTCCGCGGCCGCCAGTTCGGCCATCGCCCGGACGGCATAGTCCGACTTGGCTGTGATCCGCACCTGGGCAAGTTATCACGCACGTCCGTTTCATCGGCCGAGGCACCAAACCACCGGCTTCCGGCCAAGGACTCATCGCCGTTCCGCCATCAGTTCACCAAGTTCATTGAATTGGTGCACTTAGCTGGCTACGGTACCGGTTGCGTGAGCGGGGCACCGGTTCTGCTCGGCCGCCGGTTCCCGGGAAGCAGGAGGTATCACATGGCATCGCCAGAGCCGTGTACGACGTCAGAGCCGTGTACGACGTCAGAGCCGTGTACGACGCCAGAGCCGTGTACGAGGACCGTCGCCATCGTGGGGGCGGGCGCCGCCGGTGCGCTGGTGGCGATCCAGCTCTGCGAGACCGCGGCACGCCGCCGTATCCCGTTCGAACTCCTGCTGATCGACCCGGCCCCGGAGGCCGGGCGCGGCATCGCCTATTCCACCCTTGACTCGCGCCACCGCCTCAATGTGCCCGCGGGCAAGATGAGCTGTTACCCCGACGACCCGGGACACTTCGTGCGGTGGCTGTGCCACCACGGTGAACCGGGCGTGCGCGGCGGCGACTTCGCGGAGCGCTACCGCTACGGCGCCTACCTCGCCGACACCCTCGGGCGAGCGATCATGGCGGCGCAGGGTGTCGTCACCGTCCGCCGGCTGCGCACCCGCGCCACCGGCTGCCGCTGGACCACCCTCCCCGGCGGGGAGCCGACGGCCCGGCTGGAGCTGGCCGACGGACGCACCGTCGAGGCGCACCGTGTGGTGCTGGCGACCGGGCCGTCGCGCGCGAACTCTGAGTGGGCGCCGGAGGCCCTGCGCGGCAACGAGCGCTTCATCGCCGACCCCTGGGCGCCGGGCGCCCTGGACGCCGCCCTCGGCCAGGGCGACAAGGAGGATGTCCTCCTCGTCGGCACCGGGCTGACCTCGGTGGACATCGCCATGACGCTCGACCGCCCCGGCCGCACGGTGCACACCGTCTCCCGTGGCGGAAGGCTGCCGCAGGCGCATGCGGTGGACCCGCTGCCCGCCGCCGCGTGTACGACCCCCCTGCACGGCCTGCCCCTGCCCGCGCTGCGCGCCGCGGTACGTCAGCACATCGGCCGCGTGATGCGAACGCACGGCGACTGGCGGCCCGCGGTGGACGGGCTGCGCCCGGTCACGGCCGAGATCTGGGCATCGATGTCCACCGAGGAGCGAGCCGAGTTCGTGGCCCAGTACGGCTCGCTGTGGAACACCCACCGCCACCGTATGCCCCCGGTCACCGCGGAGGCGGTGGGGCGGATGCGCCGCTCCCGGCGGATGCGGACGTACCAGGGGCGGCTCGCTTCCACTTCGGCGCGGCCCGACGGCTCCCTGGCGGTCTCCCTCGCCACCGGCGACGGCCCGCGAACACTGCCCGTGGGCTGGGTGGTGGACTGTACGGGGCCGGGCCTGCGGCTGTCGGACACGGCCGACCCGCTGTGGCGGAGCCTGCTCGACCAGGGCGCCGCGATGCCCGGCCCGCTGAGCATGGGCGTGGCCACCGACGACGGACGGTTGCACGGCGCCGACGGCAGCACCACCCGCCCGCTGTGGACCCTCGGCGCTCCCCGCCGTGGCGAGTTGTGGGAGACGACCGCCATCCCGGAGATCCGCGCCCAGGCCGCCACCATCGCCGAGGCCGTCCTCGACCCGTGGACGGCCCCCGCCCTCCCCGCCGGTGGCGGCCCCGCCCGGCGCCGCACACGTCGGCCCACGGACGCCTCCGGTTTCTCCCTCAGTACCCACGCGGCCGCCGCCACCGCCTACCGCCTCGGGGTGGACCGGTTGCTGAAGGTACGGGCCGGGGCCCCGCAGGCGCTCCGCCGTGCCGTGGCGCTCGACCCCGGATTCGCACTCGGCCATGCCGCGCTCGCGCTCATCGGCCATGAGTGCGGGGCCGACGTGGACGTGTCCCGGGCCCTGGCCGATGCCCGGCGCGCGGTGCGCGAGCGGGCCGACGACTATGAGCGCTCCTTCGTGGACGTCGTCGCCCGCCGAGTCCTGCACACGCCCGCGGATGGCGACACGGCCCTCCTGCGCCATCTGGAGGAGTACCCGGGCGATGCGCTGGCGCTCGCCGTCGCGGTGCCCACCATCGCCTTCTCCGGTCTGCGCGACCTCGACGGCAGCACCGCGCTGGGGGTGGTCGAGCGGACCGCCCCGGCGCACGAGGGAAGCTGGTTCCACACGTCCCTGCTCGCCTTCATGCGCCAGGAGCAGGGGCGTTACGACGAGGCCGGAGCCCTGGCCGAGCAGGCGCTGGCCGCCGAACCCGCCTCCGGACACGCGATGCACGCCCTGGCCCATGTGCACTATGAGCGTGGCGACCACGAGGCGGGCCGTGAGCGACTCGGACGATGGCTGGCCCACCAGGGCCGGGGCGGTACCCACCGCGCCCACTTCTCCTGGCACGCCGCCCTGCATGAACTCGCCCTCGAGGACACGGCGGCGGTCCGCCGCCGGTGGGCGGAGCAACTGTCCCCCGGGAAGGTGGACGGGTTCCGCGCGCTGGTGGACTCCGGTTCGCTGCTGTGGCGGGCCCAGTTGGCGGGCGCGTGGCAGGGGCCGTTCCCGATCGGCGACGTTCTGGACATGGCTCCCGTGGACGTCCTGGAGCGTCCGGCCACCGCGTTCGTCGCCCTGCACGCCGCCATCGCCCTCACCGCCGCGGGCGACCTGCCGGGGCTGCGGCGGCTGCGGGTCCACGCCCTGCGCGCGGATGAGGTGCAGCGGAGTGTCATCGCCCCGCTGTGTACGGCGTTCGAGGACATCCTCGAGGAGCGCTGGACCGAGGCTGCACGCGGTTTGGAGCGGTTGCTGCCACGTCTGCCCGGTGTCGGCGGCAGTGCGGCGCAGCGCGAGATCGTCGAGGAGACGCTGCTGTTCGCGCTGGTGTCCGCGGGGCGTTGCGACGCGGCGCGAGGTCGTCTGGAAGAGCGGCTGGACCGCCGTTCGTCCCCGCACGACCGGCGACGGCTGACCGCCCTCTCGTCCTGAGGGCGGTGACGCCGGCGGGGATGACAGTGGACCAGACCACATCTGTCCGATGTCTTGACCGTGAACGGACAGACGGTATGGTCTAGACCTAGTGCGGAGCGGTCTCGTGGCCGCCTTGGCGACCCGTGAAGCGCTCCGTCGCAGCCACCCCCCACATCCCCCCACATCCTGACCTTCGGCAAGGGCTTCCCGTCCGGCGTGGCGCCCTCGCCGCTAAGGAGTTGGCATGAACATGAAACGCAGGGTGTCCGTCTTCGTCGGCGCGGGCATCGCGCCCCTGATCGCACTGAGCCTCCCGGCGGGCGAGGCAAGCGCGCACGGCTACATCTCGAACCCGCCGAGCCGTCAGGCGCAGTGTGCCGCCGGGACCGTGGCCTGCGGTGACATCAAGTACGAGCCGCAGAGCGTCGAAGGTCCCAAGGGCCTGACGAGTTGCAGCGGCGGCAATTCGCGGTTCGCCGAACTCGACGACGACAGCAAGGGCTGGGCCGTCACGCCGGTCCCGTCCAAGGCGAGCTTCACCTGGAAACTGAGCGCGCGTCACGCGACCAACACCTGGCAGTACTTCGTCGGCGGCCAGAAGATCGCGGAGGTCGACGACGGCGGGGCGCAGCCGGGCGAGACCGTCACCCACCAGGTCGACTTCGGCGGTCTGAAGGGCAAGCAGAAGGTTCTCGCGGTCTGGAACATCGCGGACACCTCCAACGCCTTCTACGCCTGCATCGATGTGAACGTCGGCGGCTGAACGTGCGCCGTTGAACACCGGGCCGGTCGTCACCAAGGCGGCCGGCCTTCGCCGTACACGCGGCGTATGCGCGAGGGCGGGGGCTCAGGGGCGCGGCCGGCTGGTGGCGTGGGCGTCGGCGAAGTCCCATACCACCGGCAGCAGTTGCCCGGGCGTCTCGGCCTGGGGCATATGGCCGGTGCCGGACAGCAGCCGGAACTCCGCGCCCGGGACGGCCTGGGCGTACGCGCGTCCGTACTCGGCGTCCACGACCTGGTCGCTCGCACCCCATGCCAC
Organism: Streptomyces niphimycinicus; assembly: GCF_018883605.1. Lineage (GTDB taxonomy): Bacteria > Actinomycetota > Actinomycetes > Streptomycetales > Streptomycetaceae > Streptomyces > Streptomyces niphimycinicus. The sequence continues at coordinate 24,835 of NZ_JAHLEM010000177.1, forward strand.
CAGGGTCGGGTGGGCGACCTTGGCCAGGCGCTCGGCCAGGGTGGGATCGGCCATGGCGTGCGGGCCCGAATACACCTGGAGCGTGGCGCGATTGGTGGCCATGACCGCGCGCTGCGCCTCGGAGAGCGCGCTGGGGTCGAAGCGGAACTTCGAGGGGTCGTGGAAGGAGAGGCGGGACAGCTCGACGGGCGTCAGGCCGAAGGTGTCGGCGATCGGGTGGCCGGGGACATGGATCCCGACCGCGTTGACGAGGGTGACACTGCTGATCCGGTCGCTGCCCAGGGCCGCCAGTTCGGCGGCGATCCAGCCGCCGATGGAGTTGCCGACGACCGCCACGTCCCGCAGATCGAATGCGTCGAGCAGTTGCGCGTAGACCTGCGCCAGGGTGGTGACATCGGTCAGCCAGTCGGGCCGGGCGGTGCCGTCGAAGCCGGGGTGGACGGGGGAGAACACCCTGGCCTGCCGCTGCTCGGCGAGGAGACCGGCGAACGGGGCGGCGGTCTGCGGACCGCCGCCTCCGTGCAGGAACAGGAAGGGCTGCCCCTGCCGGCCGTGGAGGTCGACCGTGACATCGAGGGGGCCCTGGTCGAGTATCAGGGTGTGGGTGCTGCGGGTCATCTGGGTGCTCCTCAAGTGGACTGCGTACTGGGGGAGTTGGCCGGGTCCGGCCGTCAGGCGAAGTCGGTCGCGGGGACCGTGGCGTAGTGGCTCATGGCCCCTGTTCATCGCCGCCTCCTCTTCGTGAGAGCCGACTCTCATGAGAATAGAGAGAGCGACCTCGCCACCGCGTACCGGTACTTCCCCGACCTCCACTCGCTGATCAGCGAGGCGTTGTCCGGTGTCTGGCCGCCTCCCGCCGAGGCGCTCGCGCCGGTCGCGGACTCCGCCGACCCCGTCGAGCGCACCGCCTTCGCCTGCGAATTCCTGCTCCGCGGGGTGCTCGCCCGCGAGGGGGCGGTACGGGCGATGATCGCGGCCACCATCACCAGGCCCGCCACCGCGACCGCGCGGCCGGGAATCCGTTTCGGGCTGATCGACCATGCGCTCCGGCCGCTCGACGGCACCCTCGGGGTGACGGATCCGGAAGCGTTCGCCCAGCTCAAACGGGATCTGGCGGTGGTCGTGAGCGCGGAGGCGCTCTTCACCCTCATGGATCTGTGCGGGCTCGATCCGCAGGCCGCCGTGGCCAGCGCGGTGCGCACCGCGACCAGCTTGACGCAGGCCGCGGTGCGCACGATCGAGTAGCGGATCCCGGCGCCACCAAGTGGCTACCGGGGTCCGTACGTAAGCCTCCGCAACACCTTCTCGGCGGGCCCCGGAAGCGAGCGGTGCTGGAGCAGATAGGCCCCGGCCACCGTGGCGAGCCAGACCAGGACGGCACTCAGGCATGCGGTGAGCGTCGGGCTGCCGGTGCGCTCGCCGAGTGCGAGGGCGAAGGGGGAGAGCAGCAGCACCCATGCGAGCGACTGGAACAGATAGCCGCTCAGCGACCGCTGGCCCAGGGCCGCGAGCGCCGCCACGGGGAGCTTCGGCCGCGCATCGGGGCGGGCCTTCGACAGCCGCAGGGCGAGAAGCCCGAAGAGCGCCACATAGCCGGGGCCGCCGAACTGGCCGCTCACTTCGTACAGCAGCAGGAACGCGTCCGCGGTGGCGCCGTCGACATGCACGAATCCCGCGCTGACGAGGCCGATCGGCGCCCCGCCCGCGAAGGCGATGCCGAGCGCGATCACGGCGGTGCGGATCAGCAGCCGCCGGTGCCGCGCCGGGTCCTCCAGTACGCCCCGGCGCGCGGCCCATGCGCCCAGCCAGACGATCACGATGAACGGCACGACGGACAGCGTGTGGATCGGCCACTCGCCGAGCCGGTCGGCCACGGACGTGGCGTAGTCGGGGGCCGAGAGCGAATCGACACCGTCCGTCGGCACGGCGGCGGACCCTGATGTGCTGTTCGTGGCGTGGTACACGGCGATGGCCGCCACCACGGCGACGTAGACCACCGTCCAGCCCCACAGCCACAGCACGACGCGCTGCACCCGCTCGCCGCGGCGCAGCAGCAACAGGGTGAAGAGGATGCCGACGATGCCGTAGGCCCCGAGGAAGTCACCGAAGTTGAGCAGCGCGGCGTGCACGAGGCCGAAGGCGATGAGCCACGCGTTGCGCCTCAGCAGCACCGAGCGCGCCGCGCCGGGCCCGGCGCCCTGGGCGTCCTGCCTGCGGGTGAGCTGCACCAGCCCGTAGCCGAACATCACGGCGAACATCGGATAGGCGCGGGCGTGCACGAAGACGAACATGGTGAGGTTGAACCCCCGCTCCCAGCCGTGGGGGGACGCCTCGGCGCCCGGCTGGTTGCCGAAGGTGAACACCGCGGCGTTCGCGAGCGCGATGAACAACAGCATGGTGCCCCGGGCCAGGTCGGGCGCCAGGGCCCGTTCGGTCCGGCGCACCGGGCCCCGGGCGGGGCCCGGTGCATGGGACTGCGTTATGGCTGTCACCTGGAACTCTCTCCGTCCTGACATGAGGGCCCATGGGGCAACGGGACATGAGCGAGCCCTCGGCGCTCGCTTAGTATAAGCAATAATCTATATGGAGAAAACTAAGTAGCCGTGCGCCATGATGTACCTGGTGAGCAACCGAGGTACGAGAAGGAGAAGCGCCATGTCGGCCGACCAGGAGGAGGCGCCCGCCGAGCTGGCCCGCCTGTGGAGGCTCCCGGTATCGGCCTCGGGCCTCGGCCGGCCCGCCGCGCTCGACACCGAGCGCGTGGTGCGTACGGGGGTGGAACTGGCGGACCGCGACGGGCTGGCGGGCGCGACGCTGCCGAAGATCGCGAAGGAGCTGGGCGTCTCCCCGATGTCCCTCTACCGCCATGTCGGATCCAAGGACGAGCTGCTCGTCCTCATGCGGGACCTGGCGCTCGGCGTTCCGCCCGAGGTCGAGACCGCTCCCGGCCGATGGCGTGCGGGGCTACGGCAGTGGACCGTCGCCCAGCGGCTGGTCAACCACGACCGCCCCTGGCTTCCGCGGCTCCCCATCGCGGGGCCGCCGATGGGACCTCATGAGATCGCGTGGATGGAAGCGGGCCTGGGCGCGCTGAGCGGCACGGAACTCGACTGGGCCGCGAAGGTCGGCAGTCTGACCCTGCTCAGCGGCTATGTGCGCCACGCCTCCCTGCTCGCCCAGGAACACGCGCAGGGCAGGAGCGAGACGGGGCTGAGTCAGGAAGAGGCCGAACGGGCCTACGGCAGGACCCTGGCGCGGCTCATCACCCCGGACCGCTTTCCGCAGGTGGCGCTGCTTTTCTCAGCGGGCCTGTTCGAGGCGGCGCCCGATGGCGCGTACGACGACCCGGCGACCGACCATGACTTCGTCTTCGGCCTCGAACGCGTCCTCGACGGGATCGCCGTGGCCGTCGACCGTGCGCGGACGGGGACGGGGGAGGGGGCGGCGACGGAGGGGGCGACGCCGTAACGCGGGGGCCTGTGCGGCTTCCCGGCTCGGGCCCGGCGGCCCGGGCGGGGCGTCGTCAGACGGCTGGCGGAGCAGGTCAACTCGGTGTCGGGGCAGCGGCATGCCCCCTCGCCCGCCCCCGCCGGGCGACGATCGCGTTCACGGTCTTGCCGTCCGGCTCCTCGGTGACGGCCGTGGCCGTGGCCATATCGCAGATCATCGCCCAGCCGAATCCGCCGCCCTCGCCGCGGACATCCGGAGTCCGCCGTTGGGGCGGTACGCGGCTGGCATCACCCACGGCGATGGCGATGGCATCAGGGTGCGCCGACAGACGCAGCGAGCAGAACCGGCCGCCCGAGTGCCGTACGGCATTGGTGACAAGCTCCGAGACGACCAGCACCACCGCCTCGGCGGCGCCCTGATCGGGCGCCGGATGCAGGCTTTCCAGGAAGGTGCCGGTGAGTTGCCGTGCGTGCGAGGCCGCTTCGGGACGGCATTCCAGGGTTGCCCGCAGCGCGGACGGCGGGGTAGCCGTCCGCTGGGCCGTGGCGGTGTGCATGACGCTCACCTCGTTTCATCGGGTGCGTTTCGCGCGTTTGACGATGCAGACGCGCTTACCCGATGGAACGCATCCGAAAAGGGCGTCCTCAGGATCCCTTTCCATAGGTGCGCGGTGCGGAGGTGGACGGCGGCAGATCGCCGTTGAAGCGGGTGTCCACGTAATCGGCGAACTGGAAGCGGCGCGGGGTGAGCTTCAGCTTCGCGAAGGCGTCCGCGATCTCCTGCTCCGAGGCGACGGCGGGCTTGTCGACCGCGACGTACACCCGGGTGCCGTTGGTCCGCTTCACGGAGTCCAGCGCCACCTGGTACGGCAGCCCGGTCTCCTTGCCCCACACCTTGGCCCACGCCTCGGGGTGCTTGTAGACCCAGTCCTGGGCCCGGCGCAGCCGCCCGAGATAGTCCTTGATGACCTTCGCCTTCTTCGCGTCCTTCAGGGAGGAGGGGTTGGCGACCTGGAAGTTGAGGCCGTTGACCACGCCCTTGCCCGTGGTGAGGACCCGGCCGTCGGACTGGCGCAGCGCCTGGGAGGTGTACGGGTCCCAGACGGCCCAGGCGTCCACCTTGCCGCGGGTGAACGCGGCCAGGGCGTCGGCGGGCTGAAGAAACTTGACCTGTACGTCCTTGATCGAGAGCCCGGCCTTGGCGAGCGAGGCGACCAGTTGGTAGTGGGCCGAGCTGCCCTGCGCGACCGCCACCGACTTGCCCTTGAGGTCGGTGGTCCTCTTCAGCGGTGACCCCTTCTTGACCAGGATCGCCTCGCCGTCGGCCGTGCCGTGCTTGGCGGCCACGACCTTGATGTCCGACTTGGCGGCCGCGGCGAAGACGGGCGGGGTGTTGCCCACCCCGCCGATGTCCACGGCCTTGGCGCTCACGGCCTCCAGGATCGGCGGGCCGGAGGTGAACGTGGACCACTTGATCTTGTAGGGGAGGTTGTCGAGCTCCCCGGCGGCGCGCAGCACCGCCTCGTCGTTGCCCTTCTGGTCCCCGACGTCGAGGGTCACATCGCCCTTGCCATCGGTGTTGCCGGAGGAGCCGGAGCCGTTGTGCGGCGACGAGCTGACGCATGCGGACAGCAGCAGGGCGAGGGGGAGGGACAGGGCGGGGAGGATGCGCCGTCTCATGTCAGCGGGGTCCGTTCGGGTAGTACGTGTGAGGTTCGGGGAGATCGCGAGAGGGCGCGATCGAGGGGGAAAAGCCAGGCGCCGTCAGGCGACCTTGTGGACGGCCGGCTCGGGCGCCTTCACACCCAGCCGGTCCAGCAGCTCGGTGCGCAGCTCGGCGAGGAGCGGATCGGCGATATCGCGCGGCCGGTCCCGGTCCACCCGGACCTGATGCGCGATGACGCCCCCGTCCATCACCAGGACGCGGTCGGCGAGCAGCAGCGCCTCCTCCACGTCATGCGTGACCAGCAGCACCGCGCAGCCGCGCCGCTGCCACAACTCGCCGACCAACTGCTGGGCCGTGATCCGGGTGAGCGCGTCCAGTGCGCCGAACGGCTCGTCCAGCAGCAGCAGATCGGGCTCGCGCACCAGCGCGCGGGCGAGTGAGGCACGCTGGGCCTCACCGCCGGAGAGGGTCTTGGGCCAGGCGTCGACGCGGTGGCCGAGACCGACCTCCGTCAGCGCCCGCTCGGCCACGGCCCGCCCCGGGCGGCCGGGCAGCCCGAGCAGCACATTGCGCCAGACCCGCTTCCAGGGCATCAGCCGTGGCGCCTGGAAGGCGACGGCCTTGCGGCGTGGCACCAGCACCTCGCCCTCGATCTCCCGGTCGAGCCCGGCGAGCACGCGTAGCAGTGTGGACTTGCCGCAGCCGCTGCGGCCGAGCAGTGCCACGAACTCGCCTGTCCCGATGTCGAGTTGGAGGTCGTCGATGACCGCTCGGCCATCGAACGAACGGGTCAGCGAGCGAACCCGCACCGCCGCGTCGCCGCTCTCGCCCGCCACCTTCTCCTTCTCCAACTCCCCCTTCAGGTAGTTCACTTGCCGGTGAAGTTCGGTCGCCATCGCAGCAGCAGCCTCTCCAGAGTGCGGACGATGAAATCGGCGAGCAGGCCGAGGGCGGCGTAGACGATCAGGCAGACCACGATCACATCGGTCTGGAAGAACTCCCGCGCACGGTTGAGCAGAAAGCCGATCCCGTCATCGGCGTTGATGGTTTCGCCGAAGACCAGCGCCAGCCAGGCGGTGGCGAGCGAGTAGCGCAGCCCGGTCATCGCGCCGGGGAGCGCCCCGGGCAGCACCACATGGCGGATCAGCCCCCAGCGGCCGAGCCCCAGGGCCGTCCCGGCCTCGATGAGCTGGGCGTCCACGCCCCGGATGCCCGCGTAGACGTTGAGATAGAGATGGAAGGTGACGCCCAGTGCGATGAGCGCGATCTTCGGGGCCTCGCCGATGCCCATCCAGATGATGAACAGCGGGATCATGCCGACCCAGGGGATGCTGCGCAGCATCTGCACGCTCGCGTCGACGAGGTCCTCGCCGAGCCGGGAGAGCCCGGAGATCAGCGCGAGCGCGACGCCGATCACTCCGCCGATCACCAGTCCGATCAGCACCCGCTGCACCGACACCAGCATGGCGTGCGGGAGGGTGCCGTCCTCCAGCAGGTCGGAGGCGGTACCGGCGATGGTGCCGGGCGAGGCCAGGATGTCGGAGGGCAACACACCGGTGGCGCTGGACACTTGCCAGAGCACCAGCAGCAGAAGGGGTCCGGTCGTGCGGCGCAGCCAGCGCGGCACGGGGCGGCGGCGCGCGGAGAGCGGCACGACCGGTTCGAGAACCGGGGACATGGGGGCTCCACAAAAGGGGTACGCCTCAACGCCCGCACGCCACGACGGTCAGCGCGGTACGGCGGAACGAGACAGAGGCGAGCGGGAGGAGTGGGGAGGGAGAAGAAAGGTCAGCGGAGGCCGGGACACGCGGCGGACGCCACCCGCAGCAGGTCGATATGACCGCGCGTGGTGAGCAGGGCTGACGTAGACATGCCCTTGAAGTTAGCGACGGCGTCCGGAACCGGTCAACGGTGTCTTGCCCCTCGGACCTTTGTTGCGGGAGTTTTACGCGGTGGCGTACCAGGATGGCTCCATGAGCACATTCCGTACCCACACCATCAACGTCACCACCGGCTCCACCGAGACCGTCGCCGACCTCACCGCCGACTGCGAGGCGTATCTACGGGAGGTGGCGGGCGGCGGCGACGGCCTGCTCAATGTTTTCGTCCCGCATGCCACGGCCGGGATCGCGATCCTGGAGACCGGCGCCGGCAGTGACACCGATCTGCTCCTCGCACTGCGCGATCTGCTCCCCGCCGACGACCGCTGGCGCCACCGCCACGGCAGCCCCGGCCACGGCCGCGACCACGTCCTCCCCGCCCTCGTACCCCCACACGCCACCCTCCCGGTCATCGGCGGCAGGCTGGCCCTGGGCACCTGGCAGTCGGTGTGCCTGGTCGACACCAACGTCGACAACCCCGACCGCCAGGTCCGGCTGAGCTTCCTGGGCTAGGCGGCAGCTTCCTGGGCCAGGCGGCCGCGTCCGGATGCCGCCTCGGTGGGGTGAAGGGGCCCGCGGATGACCGGGATAGTGTGGGCCCGTCAGCGAAGATCGTACATAGGCGGAGCACATGACAGACATCATGGAGACAGCGGCGCGCACCGTGTTCGAGCGTTACGACCTCGACGGTGACGGTCTGGTCACCGCGGATGAATTCCGGCAGGTCGTCGCGGAGCTGGAGGGCCAGGAGATCAGCGCGGCGGCGGCCCAGGCGCTGATCGACTCGCTCGACACCGACGGCGACCGCCAGATGTCCTTCGAGGAGTTCTGGGCGGCCATGAACCGCTGACACCTGACACCTGACCTGACACCGCCGCCTCCGGCACGTATGAGCGTGCCGGAGGCAACGGGGGCCGGGCAGTGGCCCGAGCGGTACGCCCGCGTGGTCACTCCCGTAGGCCCGCCAGTTCCACCGCCCGGCGGCGCAGGGCGAACGCGGCGGGGACGACCGCCGAGACCGCGGCGAGTACCGCGCAGGCGCCGACGACCGCGCCGATGGTCGTCCAGGGGATGTCGATCGTGGCCCGTACCGACAGCAGGGCCAGCGCACTCCATATGCCCGCCAGGTTGAGCCCGGCGACCAGGAGGCCCAGGACCGCGCCGACCGTGACCACGGTCAGCGCCTCGGCTGCCACCAGCCGCAGCACCTGGAATGTGGTGGCTCCGGCCAGGCGCAGCACGGCCAGGTCGCGGATGCGGTCGGACGTCGCCATGACCATGGTGTTGGCCAGGGAGATGCCCGTGTAGAGGAGGGCGATGCCGAGGACCAGGAGCATGCCGAGCCGGGTCGTCCGGTTCGTGGTCTCGGGGTAACTCGCCTTCAGCCATTGGTCCTTGGTGAAGACGTGTCCGCCGGTGGTGTGCACCGCGGCGCGCAGCCCGGTGGCCGCGGCGCCCGCGTCCGCACCGCGGGTGAGGGCGACGTCGATCCGGTCGACGGTGGCGCCCGGGGCGTTGCGCGGGGTGACGTAGGCGCCGTTGTCACCGGTGCCGGTGGCCATCACCGCCGCGATCCGCAGCGACCGCTTCGTGCCGTCGCCGAGCCACACCCGCACCCGCTCGCCCACGGTGTGCCGCTGCCACTCCTCGTTGACGATGATCGAGTCGTCATCGAGATCGCCGGTCCTTCCGGAGCTGATGGGCAGCCGGGTCGTGGCGGCGAGCGGGCCGGGGTCCGCGGCCCGGGCCTCGGACTCGATGAGCGACGTACCGTCCTCCAGGGCGTAGACGGCGCTCGAAGAGGTCGCGGACACCTCGACGCCGGGGACCTCGCGCAGCCTTCGCAGCGTCGCCGTAGCGAAGCCCGACCCGTCGGCGGGGGTGATGACGAACGCGGCGGCCATCTGCTGACGGGCCTCGGTGGCCCTGGCCCGGTTCAGGGTCGCGGTGGCGCCCAGAAGCGAACCGGCGAGGGCGACCGTGACCAGTACGGGTGCCGCGACGGCGGCCGTGCGGCGTACCCCGGCGGCGGCGTTCTCCCGCACCAGCATGCCATCGGCACCGGGCAGCCGGGCCGGGAGCCAGGTGATCAGCCGGGTCAGCGGTCGCACCACCGCCGGCGCAAGCAGCGCGACCGCGGTGATCAGCAGCATCGGCCGGCTCACATAGGTCTTCCGATGCAGCAGCTCACCCGGGTCCGTGACCAGCGCCAGGCACAGGGTCACGGTGGCGGCCACCAGCAGGGCCAGACCGGACAGCCGGCGCCCCCGGGTCATCGTCCCGTTGTCCACCGACGCCTCGCGCAGTGCCTGTGCGGGGCCGGTGCGGCCCGCTCGCCAGGACGCGGCCGCCGCGCCGGACAACGCGATGAGCAGCCCCGCCCAGAAGGCCAGGTGGTACGGCCAGGTGTGGTCGCCGATGGTGAACCAGCTCGGCGCGAGAGCACCCTCGACCACCCAGTCGGCCAGCCGCGGCGCACCGAACGCGCCGATCAGACAGCCGGTGGCCGAGGCGAGCACACCGACCACGAGGGCCTCGGCGAAGACCATCCGGCGGAGCCGGCCCGGGGTCGCTCCCGCCGTGCGCAGCAGCCCGAACTCCCGGCGCCGCTGGGCGACCGCGAACGCGAAGGTGGAGGCCACCACGAACACCGACACAAAGGCGCTGACCCCGCCGGCCGTGCCGAACATGGCGTTCATCGCGGTGAGGGCCTCGCGGTCGCGGTCCCAGGCGGGGTCGGCGTAGCGGCGCCCCTCCCCGGTGAGGACCCGGACGCCGTCGCTGCCGCGCACGGCCCCGCGTACCGCCGCCGGATCGGCGTCCACGGCCAACTGGCTGGACACCGAGGACAGTTGGGCCGCTCGCGCGTCGGTGTAGAAGACGGCGTTCTCGAAGTCGCGCCGCTCGACGGTTCCGACGACATGCACGGTGCCGCGATCGGTCCGCACGCGTTCGCCCGGCTTCGCCCAGTCTCCGCTGACGACGACCTCGTCGGCCGCGCGGGGCGGCCGTCCCGCATCGATCCGGTACGGGGCGCAGGCGGCAGTCGACCAGGGATGCCCCACCAGGTCCTTCGGCCCGCCCCGCGCCCGTACGGTGAAGGACCGGTCCGCGACGACGGCGCCGAGCCTCCTCAGCTTCGCGACGGTCCCGGCGGGCACGGCGCGCGGGTGTGCCAGCTTCCGGACCCGGACACCGGCCGAGGTGGGAACCCGCAGCGTGTCGGCTCCCTTGACCACGACCGGTGCGGCGGCGAACCGCTCGGGCTCACGGTCGGGCGCGTCCAGCGACGAGGCGAGGGCCAGGCCCATCACCGCGATCAGCGCGACGCCGAGCGAGAGTGCGACGAAGCTGCCGGCACAGGTGACCCAGCGAGTGCGCAGGGTGCCCAGGGCGACGCTCAGCACGGCACGGCCTCCAATGTGGTCATGCGCGCGGCGATGGTGCCGGCGCCGGCCCCGGCCAACTCGCCGCTCACCCGCCCGTCGACGAGGAAGAGCACCCGGTCGGCGAAGGAGGCGGCCACCGGGTCATGCGTGACCATGACGATCGTCTGGCCCTCGCTGTCGACCATGCCGCGCAGCAGGGTCAGCACCTCACGGCCGGTCCGCGAGTCGAGGGCACCGGTCGGCTCGTCGCCGAAGAGCACGTCGGGCCGGGTGATCAGGGCGCGGGCCAGGGCGACGCGCTGCTGCTGGCCGCCGGACAGCTCCGTCGGCCGGTGCCGCGCCCGCTCGCCGAGCCCGACCCGCTGGAGCACCTCGTGTACCCGCGCCGTGGCGGGGCGGTGGCCCGCGAGGCGCAGCGGCAGGGTCACATTCTGCTCGGCGGTCAGCGACGGCAGCAGATTGAACGCCTGGAACACGAACCCGACGCGCCGGCGGCGCAGCAGGGTCAGCCTGGTCTCGCTCAGCGTCGTCAGCTCGGTCCCGCACAGGGTGACCGATCCCGACGTGGGGCGGTCCAGCCCCGCGGCGCACTGCATCAGGGTCGACTTGCCCGAGCCGGAGGGGCCCATGACGGCGGTGAACGTTCCCCGGGGGAACGAAAGCGAGACCTGGTCGAGCGCCGTCACCGCGCCGTCGCCGGTGCCGTAGCGCCTGCTGACGGAGCGCATCCGGATCGCCTCATGGTTCATGGCCCCTTCTCCTTCTGTTCGGTGACTCCACGAAACCGGGTGCGGGCACCACGGCGCACTACGGCAGAAGTGATTCCTGGGGTAGGGCCAGGCATACCCCCGATGGTCTGCCCGGCCCGATGGCGCCTGCGGAGCGGGGCCTTCTACGGTGACCTCCATGCACCCGCGGAATGTGTGGCAAGCCATGTCCGGGCCGGGCTTCCTGCTGTCCACGTGGCCGTGGCGCTCCGCCGGATACCTGCTCACCGGGGCGGTGACCGGTGCCGTCACCCTCGTGACGATCGCGGCCATGGCGGCGGCCGGAGCCGTACTCGCCATCGCGCTGGTGGGGCTACCGCTGCTCGTTCTCGCTGCCCTCTCCGGCATCCCGGTGGCCTGGGTGGAACGGCGCAGGATGCGCCTGATCGACCAGAGCCCGGCCGTCGACCAGCACCGTGCGCCCGCCGCCCATGGCCTGTGGGCCTGGCTGACCACGCGCATGAGGGAGCAGGCGACGTGGCGGGAGCTGGGCCATGCCCTGCTGTTCGCCGTACTGCTGTGGCCGGTCGACGCGCTCGTTGTCGCGGTTGCCCTGCTCGCCCCGCTGTCCATGGTGGCGACGCCGCTGCTGATGTGCACGGTCGGTGGCGGGCAGGAGGTGAAGGTGCTCAAGCTGTGGACCGTCACCACCTGGCCGGCGGCCTTCGCCATGGCCGTGCTCGGGGTGGTGCTCCTGGGGCTGTGCGGCTACGTCCTGGGGGTGGTGGCCGGTGCCCGGGCCGCACTGACGCGTGTGCTGATCGCCTCGCGCGAGGCCGACCTGGACACGCGGGTTGTCGAGCTGACCCGCTCCCGCCTCCGGCTGGTGGACGCCTTCGAGGCGGAACGGCGCCGCATCGAGCGCGATCTGCACGACGGGGCACAGCAACGGCTGGTGGTGCTGACGATGACGCTCGGCCTGGCCCGCCTGGACGTACCTCCCGGGCCGGTCGCCGATCAGCTCGCGAAGGCTCACGAGGAGGCCGACCAGGCCCTCGCGGAGCTGCGCGAACTCATCCACGGCATCCACCCCAAGGTGCTTTCGGACCACGGCCTCCCCGCGGCCGTCGCCGATGCCGCGGACCGCTCCGCGATTCCCGTGGACGTGAAGCTGGCCCTGCCCGGGCGGTTGCCCCAAGCGGTCGAGGCCGCCGCGTACTTCGTCGTGTGCGAGGCTCTCACCAACATCGCCAGGCACAGCGGGGCGAGCCGTGCGGAGGTGAGCGGAGGACACCGGGACGGACGGCTCCTCCTCCACATACGCGACGACGGCCGGGGTGGTGCGGACGCCGCCGCCGGAACCGGCCTGACCGGACTCGCCGACCGGGTCTCGGCGCTGAATGGCAGAATCTCCCTGTCCAGCCCGCCGGGCGGACCGACCCTGTTGCGTGTGGAGTTTCCTTGCGTACGGACCGACCCCGACCGCTCCGCGTAGTACTGGCCGAGGACAGCGTGCTGCTGCGAGAAGGGCTCATCGGCCTGCTCGGCCGCTGCGGACATGACGTCGTCGCGGCCGTCGGTGACGCTCCCGCACTGCTCGCCGCGGTCGAGGAGCACGCTCCCGACATCGTCCTGACGGATGTGCGCATGCCCCCGGGGTTCCAGGACGAGGGACTGCACGCGGCGGTGCGGCTGCGCGAGAAGCGGCCCACGCTGCCCGTCCTGGTCCTCAGTCAGTACGTCCAGCGGACGTACGCCTCGGAACTGCTGGACTCCGGTGACGGCTCGGGCGTCGGCTACTTGCTGAAGGACCGCATCGGGCAGGTGGAGGATTTCGTGGCCGCCCTGTGCGAGGTCGCGGCCGGTGGCACCGTCGTGGACCCCGAAGTGGTGCGCCAACTGCTGCGCCGGAACCGCGATCCGCTGGACCGGCTCACCGCGCGGGAGCGGGAGGTTCTGGGGCTGATCGCGGAGGGCAGGTCCAACGGTGCCATCGCCCGGGAACTGGTGGTGTCCGAGGCCGCCGTGGGCAAGCACATCAGCAGCATCCTGACCAAGCTGGACCTTCCGCCTGCGGACGAGACACACCGCAGGGTGCTGGCCGTGCTCGCGTACCTGCGCGCCTGACCCGGAGGGGCCGGCGGCCGTCCCCTTGCGGAACGCTCGACGGCCGCCGACTCCTGGCAGTGGAATCGGCGGCCGTCCGGTGAGACCAGTAGGGCCCGGGGCATAGCGCTCGGGGCTGCTTACGCCCAGCAGCCGTTGACCGTGGCGGCCAAGCCGTCCAGGGCGTCCTTGGTGGCGGCCGGGTCGGCGGAGGACTGGTTCTCGATGAAGGAGAAGACCTTCCACTGGCCGTCCGCCGCCTTCGTGAGGCCGCTCAGCGCGATGGCACCGGTCAGGGTGCCCGTCTTGGCCTTGACCTGGCCGACGGCGCACTTTGAGTCCGGGGTGTCGAAGCGGCCCCACTCGGGTCCCAGGGTGCTGCCCGCCTCGCCCGCCACCGGCAGGCCCTCGTCGATGGAGCGCAGCAGGCCGCTGTAGCGCGCGTCGGTGAGCAGATCGAGGATGTCCGCGACGGTCCGGGCCGGGATGCGGTCCGCGCGGGAGAGCCCGCTGCCGTCGTAGATCTCGAAGTTCTCCATCGAGACGCCGTAGTGGCGGCTGAGGACGTCCCGCACCACGGCCGTGCCGTCCTCGAAGGTGGCGGGCTTGCCGGCGGCGATCGCGGTCATGCGCAGCATCGTTTCGGCGATGTCGTTGTCGCTCTTCTTGAGCATCTTCTTGACCGTCTCGGCCAGCGTCGGGGACAGATGCTGGCCCACCGGCACATCCGTGGCCGACGCCGTGCCGCGGGTGACCTCACCGTCGACGGTGACACCCTGGTCGGCGAGCTGCTTGGCGAAGACCTTCCCCGCGTCGATGGAGGTGTCCGCGGACAGCTTGCCGTCCACCACCAGGGAGCGCACCGGCGAGACCTGGTCGTCGTAGTACGAGTCGTTCCAGCCGTTGGCCATGGACGGCTCGGCGAAGAGGCTGTCGTCGATGCGGACCTTCACCGAGCCCAGGCCCGCGCTCTTGACCCCGGCGGCGGCCGACTTGGCCAGCTCGGTGACGTCGGCGGTGGTCAGCAGCCGGTCGCCGCCGCCTATGAGGGTGAGCGTGCCATCGCCGTAGACCACCTTGGTGGTGAACCGGTGCTCGGGGCCGAGCACCGTCAGCGCGGCCGTGGCGGTGGCCAGCTTGGCGTTGGACGCGGGCATCAGCGCGGTGTCGGCGTCATGCCCCCAGATCACCTTGTCGGACGCGGAGTCCAGCACGATGCCGCTGAAGGTGTCGCCGAGGTTCGGGTTCTGGGCGCGGGTGTTGAGGTTGTCCGCGATCTTCTGCTCGGCGGGGTCGAGCCCGTCATCGGTCACGGACTGGGCGGCCGTCGTGGTGGTGGTCTTGGTGCTCTTGTCGGCGGCGAGCGCCGAGGGAGCGGACAGCAGCGCACCGGTGACCGGGACGGCGGCGATGATGAACGCGCGGCGGACCGCGAGGCTCATGGGCTTGGCTTTGCGATGACGCCCATTGGACGAGTTCGCGCTGGACATGTGGGGGGCTCCGCGGGCGCGTAGAAGGGATAAGGGGTAAGGAGTAACGGGGGTACAGCGAAGTAAACACTTTAACCGCAATTGATCAGCTTCCTGCCGCCGGGCGGTGGACATGTGGTGAAGCCACTAGGGAGATACCCCGTTGCACCGACTCCTCCGGTTGTTTACGAGATGTTGCGACCACCGTTGAGAACGATCGCCTCGCTGTCCGTATCCATCGGCGTCGCGCTGTGCCTTCCGCCCCGGGACGGGGGTGCTGGGGGCGCGGCCCGACGTGGCCGAGGGCAAGACGTCCCCGGCGTATGAGGACTGCCGATGAGGGGCGAAGGATGAGGAACAAGAAGAGACACAAGCGATCCAGGGTCATCGGGCTGACCGTGGTCGGAGTGACCGCACTGGCCGTGGGCGGCGGGGCGCTCCTGATGACCGACAACGATGCCTCCGCCGCCCGCCGATCGGCCGGGCAGCAGGCGCCGGCGCGGGCGGCGCTGACCGTCAAGTGTCCTGATGCCGCGACCCGGCTGTCGAGTGTGCCGCAGCAGGCGCGGCCCACCGTGGACAAGGAACTGGCGACGATGGACAGCCAGGTGGCCGACGCCTACCAGCAACTGGCCACCCGTGGCGCGAGCGCCGACCAGGACTGGGTGCGCACCCGGGTGCTGGAGCCGCTGAGCGCCAAGCGGCGTGGCGCGCTGAACCGCATCGGGAACGAGATCGGCCGGATGGCGAGCCGCCCGTCCGGCCTGGACACGCTGGCGTCCTGCACCGTGCAGCAGGCGGCCCCGGCCGCCGCCCCGGCGGGCGCCACTTCCGCCCCGGCGGGCGCCACC
>NZ_JAHLEM010000178.1 GCF_018883605.1 Streptomyces niphimycinicus
GGCGCCCAACGCCGCGTAGCGCATGCGCCGTTCGTCCGCGGTCGCCGCTCCGGTGCGCGGCCGCCCGCTGGGGACGGCGTCGGCGACGACGAGGAACGCCGCGCCGTCCGCACGAGCCCACGTGGCCAGCAGCTCGGGCCGCGCGCAGGCCAGTGGCGGCTCAAGAGGCAGGCACACGGGGGCCGTCGGACCGTCGTGCCGGATCCGCCAGCGCTGCCACACCCGGCCGACCGTGGTGTGCGAGATCCCGAGATGGTCGGCGAGCGCCCTCGCCGACCAGGCGCGCTGCGGCGAGGGCGGGCCCGCGAGCGTCGCCGCCACCACGTCCGCCTCGTCAACGCGCACCGGGCGTCCGCTGCGCGGCCGGTGCTCGAGGCCGGCCAGGCCGTCAGCCGCGTACCGCTGCCGCCAGGCGCTCACCGTCGGCCGCGAGACACCCAGCCGGTGTGCGCTCCGCGACACGGACAGCCCCGCGGCCGCATCCCGCACGATCGCCACCCGCACCGCCCGCTCCGGTCTGTCCCCGGACCACGCTTCGAGCTCCGCCAGCTCCCGCTCGGTCAACGACACCTCACCCGACGTGGACACGGCCGCCCCTCACACCCCACTCGTCATGCGATGGCGCGGACGCGCCCGGCGGTTCACCCCGAGGTGGAGACCGCCAGGCGCGCACACATCATTCCGTGATCTTGAACGTGTCCTTCGAGTCGTTCTGGAGCTCGACCTGCCCCGGCAGCAGGTTCCGCACCCTGTTGCCGGAGAACGTCCCGGTCCCGGTGACTCCCGAGGCGACCCAGATGCCCTGGTTCGCCGGGCCGTCGACCGTGTTGCTCCGCAGCGTCACCTTCACGTTCTTCTTGGTGATGAACAGGCCCGCGCGCAGCGCGCCACGCATGACGTTGTCCGTCATGGTGACGTTCGTGAACGCGTCGGGGAAGTTCGACGTCGGTGACGGCGAACCGATCTGCACCCCGTGTCGGATGCCGTTCCAGCCGCCGCCACCGAGCAGGACGTTTCCGCTGACCGTGGCGGATTCCAGCGGGTGGCCCGAGTCGCCGAACACGCCGACCTCCAGCGTGCTGTTCGAGGACACGCTCTTCACCAGGTTGTTCTTGAACTGGATGTCCTTGCCGCCGGCGATCCGGAGGCCATTGGCCCACCAGGGCGCGATCGCGGTGTTGTTCAGCACCCGGGCGCCGCTCAACTGGCCGTTGTCGCCCTTGGTGCCGGAGTCGGAGTAGACGGCGAAGGAGTCGTCGCCGGTGTTGCGGGCGAAGTTGTTCTGGACCGTGATGTCGTCGCCGCGCTTGTCCGGGCTGGGCGTATTGCTGTTGTTGATGTTGAAGCCATCGCCGTACGAGTCCGCCGTCCGGCTGTCGCGGATGGTGCCGCCTGTGCCGGACAGCCAGTTGGCATCCGTGTGCCGGGTCCAGATCCGCTCGACCAGCCAGCCCTTGGCGCCGCTGGCGTTGATGCCGTAGTCGGAGCCGCCGGGACCGCGGACGTCCCGGTAGATGGCGTTGGCGTCGATCTGGATGTCGCTCAGCCGGGTGCCGGAGCCGACCAGGATCTGGGAGCGCTGCTTGGCCGGCAGCGGCGGCTTGCGGTAGATCGTGGTGTACCACATGCCGGCGCCACGCACGGTCACGCCGGTGAAGTCCAGCGGCGCGGCCCCGTCGAAGCTGTTGGTGAGGTACTCGCCCTTCGGGATCCAGACCGATCTGCCCTGTTCGCGGGCGGTGTCGACGGTCTTCTGGATGGCGACCGTCGAGTCCTTCCGAGACGTCGGGTCGGCGCCGTGGTCGACCACGGAGAGCGAGTTCTCGGGGCGGGTGCGCGCGTCCCCGACGTTCTCCAGATCGACGGAGTCCACGTCGTAGTAGGCGGCCGTGTTGGCGGCATCCTTCTTGAGCGTGATGGTGCTGCCGTCGAGGATCGGGGCGCCCTCGACCCGGACGGGGAATTCGTTGTAGAAGCGGTAGGCGGCCCCGCCGGCGTTCGGGTCGTCCGGGTTGGTGGCGGCGTGGCGGTAGTTCCATGCCTGCTTGGAACTGATCGTGATCGCCTGGCGGTACGTGCCGTCGACGTAGAGGTTCAGCGAGGCGTCGATGCCGCCGCCTTGCGGCGCGTCGGGGATGGAGGCGCGCACGACGAGCGTGTTGGCCTGCTTGCCAGTCTTGTTCACCACCGCCACCGACTGGCCGGTCCGGTCCAGCTTGGCATAGGCGTAGCCGGATGCCTCGGTCTCCGGAGTGGCCTTGGTGGGCGCGGGATCGCCCGGCTCGATGGCGTGGACCTTGGCGCCACCGCCGAGTGTCCCGGACTCCGCCTCGACGGTCGCGAAGGGGGTACGGGCCCCGGCTTCGGCGGCGGCCGTGGCTTCGGAGCCGGCTGCGGCCGCGGGCTCCGCGTGCCCTTCGGCGCCGGGGAGGACGGTGAGGGCGCCGGCGCCGAGCAGTGCGGCACCGGCGACCCAGATGGAGAGTCGCCGGACTCTGCGGTGATGCATGGATGACCTCTCGTTCGCCTGAGCGGCGGTGGGGGTGGGTGAGCCCTCGCCTCACTGGGCGGACAGGGCGTCACTGGGCGGACATGAAAGTCCATCTGATTGACTTACGTCAATGCGGTCGACGGGCCCTTTTCATCGGACGCGCGGGAGAGTCGGCCCGAGGGCATCAGCCCGCGTGTCCCGCCGAGTTGTCGACGGAGCGGGTGGTGCGGCCCGCGGTGCGGCAGGGCACCGGGCAGCCGGACGCCCCGCCGCAGAGCTCCTGCGATGTAGCCCTGAACAGCAGTTTCGCCGTCGCATTCCGCGATGCCGGACCCCTCCAGGTCAGGGGTAGGGCTGCCAACCGCATCCGCATGACAAAGACTTGCCCACGGCTTCGCCCAGTTCGTGTCACCGCCCGAGCGGGCCCCCCGGAACTCACCGCCGGGGCAGCGAGTTAGTACAACGTATTGACAAAGAGTCGAGTCGGTTCATACGTTCGCAATGTCGCGACCGGCACCGTCATCGGTGGCATCTCCCTCTCCTGCCGGACCTGCCTGGCGCGACCCAGACCACCCCGAAAGCCGCGTCCTGCCACGCGGTGACGAATGGGAGCGTGCATCCACCTTGACCACCGACACCCGGCGGGCGCTGGTCGTCCGCGGCGGCTGGGACGGGCATCACCCCGTGACGATCAGCGACAGCTTCGTTCCGTACCTCAAGGACCGAGGCTTCACCGTCGAGACCTCCGAGGACCTCGCGGTGTACGACGACGCGGAGCGCCTCGCCGCCACCGACCTGATCGTCCAGTGCTGGACCATGGGCAGCATCACCCGCGAGCAGAGCGCCAACCTCGCCGCCGCGGTCCGCGCCGGCACCGGCCTGGCCGGCTGGCACGGCGGCATCGTCGACTGCTTTCACGACCACGGCTACCACCTGCTCACCGGCGGCACGTTCGTGATGCACCCGCCCGGCTACCTCGACCACGGCTACGAGATCGTGCCACAGCGCGCCGACCACCCCATCGTCGCCGGGCTCGACGACTTCACCCTCCACTCCGAGCAGTACTGGGTGCTCACCGACCCGCAGATCGACGTGCTGGCCACCACCACCTTCCCGCCGGACGAGTTCCACGACCGGCCCGCGGTGATGCCCGCTGTGTGGGCCAGGACCTGGGGCCAGGGCCGGGTCTTCGTATCGACCATCGGGCACAAGCCCGACGACTTCGACGTGCCGGAGGTCCGGACGCTGACCGAGAGGGGACTGCTGTGGGCGAGCCGCTGAAGCCACTGCGCGTGGGCATCGTGGGTGCGGGAAAGATCAGCGGTGCCTACCTCGCCACCCTGACCAAGCTGACCTCGGTGGAGCTCACCGCCGTCACCGACCTCGACCGCGGCCGCGCCGAGGCCCTCGCCGCGCAGTACGCGGGCCAGGTCGCCGTGGCGGACTCGGTGACCGACCTGGTGGCGCGGGAGGACCTGGACGCCGTCCTCAACCTCACCATCCCGGCCGCCCACGCCGACGTCGCGCTTGAGGCACTGCGCGCGGGCAAGCACGTCTACGGCGAGAAGCCCCTGGCCGCGAACCGCGAGGAAGCCGACGCCGTGCTCGCCGCTGCCCGCGAGACGGGTCTGCGGGTCGGCTGCGCCCCCGACACCGTCCTCGGCACCGGCACCCAGACCGCGCGCAAGGCGATCGACGACGGCCTGATCGGCCGACCGGTGGCCGCCACGGCCTTCATGACCGGCGCCGGGCACGAGAAGTGGCACCCGGACCCGGAGTTCTACTACCAGCCCGGCGGCGGCCCGCTGCTGGACATGGGCCCGTACTACCTCTCCGCCCTGGTGCACCTGCTGGGCCCGGTGGTCAAGGTGACCGGCGCGTCCTCCCGCCCGCGCACGGAGCGCACCATCGGCAGCGGCCCGCGTGCGGGAAGCAGCTTCCCGGTGGAGGTGGACACGCACATCACCGGCACCCTGGAGCACGCCGGAGGCGCCTTGTCCACGCTCATCATGAGCTTCGACGTACGCGCCGCGCGCCTGCCGCGCATCGAGGTACACGGCACCGCCGCCTCGCTGTCCGCACCCGACCCGAACAACTTCGACGGCGCCGTCGAGCTGAACCGCGGCGACGGCTGGGAGACGCTGCCGGCCTCGGCCGGCTACCCGGACGCGGGGCGCGGCGCGGGCCTGGCCGACCTGTCCGAGGCCCTGTCGGCCGGTCGCCCGCACCGCGCGTCCGCCGGACTCGCCGCCCACGTCCTGGACGTCATGCTGACGCTCATGGACGCGGCGGAGCAGGGCCGGGCCCTGCCGATCAGCAGCACCTGCGAGCGCCCCGCCCCGGTCGCCCGCTGACCCGCACACCCCACCACCCGCCGACGAGACCGGAAAGACAGGCCCTGGATGCACGACGACCGGAAGCTGGTCGAAGCCCGCCTGGAACGCGTCCTCAACGAACGCGTCCGTCCCGCCGTCCACCCCGCCACCACACCCCTGACCGTGGAGATCTGGTCCACGGCGGACGAGCCCGTCCCGGTGGCCGAGGGGCTGGCGGCACCGACCCGCCCGATTGTCACCGGCGCCCCCTGGGGCGCGCCGTGGGGGACAAGCTGGTTCAAGGTGACCGGCGAGGTGCCGGGGGAGTGGGCCGGAAGGACGGTCGAGGCCGTGCTCGACCTCGGCTTCACCCCGCGTACCCCCGGCTTCCAGTGCGAGGGACTCGTCTACGAGCCCGACGGCACCCCGGTCAAGGGCCTCCACCCGCGCAACACTCACGTCCGCGTCGGCGCCCCGGCCGCCGGCGGCGAGCAGATCCACTGGCGTATCGAGGCCGCCTCCAACCCCGACCTCGAGGCGGACGGCGTGCCCTTCCAGCCGACCCGGCTCGGCGACAAGGCGACCGCGGGCGACGCGCCCCAGTACGTCCTCGGCGACATGGTGCTGGCCGTCTTCGACGAGACGGTGTGGAACCTGGTCATGGACCTGGAGGTGCTCGGCGAGCTGATGGCCGAGCTGCCCGTCGACGGCGCCCGCCGCTGGGAGCTCCTGCGCGCCGTCGGCCGCGCGCTGGACGCCATCGACCTGCGGGACGTGAACGGCACCGCCCAGGCCGCGCGGGACGAGCTCGCCGAGGTGCTGGCCGCGCCCGCGAGCCCCGGGGCGCACCGCATCAGCGCCGTCGGCCACGCCCACATCGACTCCGCCTGGCTGTGGCCGCTGCGCGAGACGGTCCGCAAGGTCGCCCGTACCGCCTCGAACATGACCAAGCTCCTCGAGGACCAGCCGGACTTCGTCTTCGCCATGTCGCAGGCCCAGCAGTTCGCCTGGATCAAGGAGCACCGCCCCGAGGTCTACGCCAGGGTCAAGAAGGCGGTCGCGGACGGCCGCTTTGTACCGGTGGGGGGCATGTGGGTCGAATCCGACACCAACATGCCCGGCTCCGAGGCGATGGCCCGGCAGTTCGTCCACGGCAAGCGCTTCTTCCTCGAAGAGTTCGGCATCGAGAACGACGAGGCATGGCTCCCCGACACCTTCGGCTTCGCGGCCGGCCTGCCGCAGATCATCAAGGCCGCCGGCTCCGGCCGCCTCCTCACCCAGAAGATCTCCTGGAGCAAGACCAACTCCTTCCCGCACCACACCTTCAACTGGGAGGGCATCGACGGCACCCGGATCTTCACCCACTTCCCGCCGGTCGACTCCTACAACTGCGAGATGACGGGCGCCCAGCTCGCGCACGCGGCCCGCAACTTCAAGGAGAAGGGTCTCGCCAGGCACTCCCTCGCCCCGGTCGGCTACGGCGACGGTGGCGGCGGCACCACGCGCGAGATGGTCGCGAAGGCGGCGCGGCTGCGCAGCATGGAGGGTGCGCCGACGGTCCAGTGGGAATCTCCTGCCGACTTCTTCGAGAAGGCCGAGGCCGAATACCCCGATCCGCCGGTGTGGGTGGGCGAGCTCTACCTGGAGCTGCACCGCGCCACCCTCACCAGCCAGGCGCAGACCAAGCGCGGCAACCGGCGCAGCGAGTCCCTGCTGACGGAGGCCGAGCTGTGGGCGGCCACGGCGGCGGTACGGGCGGGAGCGCCGTATCCGTACCAAGAGCTGGACCGGATCTGGAAGACGGTGCTGCTGCACCAGTTCCATGACATCCTGCCGGGCTCGTCGATCGCCTGGGTGCACCGGGAGGCGCGGGAGACGTATGCGCGGGTGGCGCAGGAGCTGGAGGGCATCATCGAGGGTGCGCAGCGGGCGCTCGCCGGTGCGGGCACCAGTGAGCTGGTCTTCAACTCGGCGCCGCACACCCGGCGCGGTGTCCCGGCCGGCGGCGCGTCGGCCGCGGCCGACGAGGGCGGCGGCGTCGTCCCGGTCCCGCGCGACGGCGGCGGCTACGTCCTCGACAACGGCCTCCTGCGCGTCGAGATCGACGCCCGTGGCCTGGTCGTCTCCGCCTACGATCGCGCTGCCGGCCGGGAGGCGATCGCGCCCGGGCAGGCGGCCAACCTGCTCCAGTCGCACCCCGACTTCCCCAACCAGTGGGACGCCTGGGACGTCGACGCCTTCTACCGCAACACCGGCAGCGACCTCACCGAGGTGGCCGCTCTGGGCGTGGAGGGCACCTCGGTGCGTATCGTGCGCGCCTTCGGCGGCTCCCGCGTCAGCCAGCTCCTGTCCGTACCGAAGGACGCCAAGCGGCTCGATATCGACACCGAGGTCGACTGGCACGAGACCGAGCGCTTCCTGAAGCTCGCCTTCCCGCTGGATGTGAAGGCCGACCGGTACGCCTCGGAGACGCAGTACGGGCACGTCTACCGGCCCACCCACCAGAACACGAGCTGGGAGTGGGCGAAGTTCGAGGCGTGCAACCACCGCTTTGTGCATGTCGACGAGCCGGGCTGGGGCGTGGCGATCGTCAACGACGCCACGTACGGCCACGATGTGACCCGCGCGGTACGCACCGGTGCCCGTGCGGGGACCACCACCACGGTGCGGGCGTCGCTGCTGCGCGCGCCCCGCTACCCGGATCCGGAGACGGACCAGGGCGTACACCGCTTCCACCATGCGCTGGTCCCTGGCGCCACGGTCGGCGACGCCGTACGCGAGGGCTACCGCGCCAACCTGCCGGAGCGCCGTGTCACCGGCACCGCCGCCGGGGTGGCGCCCCTGGTCGGGGTCGACAACGACGCCGTCGTGGTGAGCGCGGTCAAGCTCGCCGACGATCACAGCGGCGACCTGGTGGTACGCCTCTATGAGGCCAACGGCGCCTGTGCCCGCGCCACCGTCCGCGTCGACGGCTTCGCTGCCGCCCGCGCGGTGCTCACGGACCTGCTGGAACGCCCGCTGCCCGGCGCCGAACGGCCGGCCGTGGCCGACGGTGGCGTGGCGCTCGCGCTGCGGCCGTTCCAGATGGTGACCCTGCGGCTGCCGCGCGGCTGAGAGGACCGGACCGATATGACTGCCCCAGTGGCACGCGCGGACCGCCCCACGGCGGTGTGCGTGATGAGCCCCGACGTCGCCGGTCTCGTACTGCCGGCGGAGCTGCGCGATCGGCTGGCCGAGATGGCGCACCTGGTCCCGGACCCAACGGGTGCTTCGGTGCACGCCGCCTTCCCCGAGTCGCTTGCCGAGGTGGAGGTGCTGGTCAGCAGTTGGGGCTGCCCGCGGCTGACGGCCGAGGTGCTGGCGCGGGCCCCGAGGCTGCGGGCCGTGCTGCACGCCGCCGGGACGGTCAAGTCGCTGGTGAGCGAGGCGGTGTGGGAGCGCGGCATCGTGGTCTCCTCGGCCGCCGATGCCAACGCCGGCCCGGTCATCGCGTACACCGCCGCTCTGATCACGCTCGCCGCCCGGCGGACGCTGACCATGGCGGCGGGATACGGGACCGGGTGGCCGGAGCACGCGCTCCGCTGGGGTGGCGACGGCCTGACGGTGGGCATCATCGGCGCCTCCCGCATCGGCCGCGGCGTGATCGCCCAACTGGCACGCTCCGAAGCGGGCTACCGGATCCTGCTCAGCGACCCGTATGTCACGGCCAAGGAGGCGCGGTCGCTGGGCGCGGAGCCGGTGGAACTCGCCGAACTGTGCCGCCGCTCGGCGGTGGTGAGCGTGCACGCGCCGCTGCTGCCGGAGACGACGGGACTGCTGGACGCGAAGCTGCTGGCGCTGCTCCCCGACGGGGCCGCGGTGATCAATACGGCACGGGGCGCGATTGTCGACACCGAGGCACTGACGCGCGAATGCGTCTCGGGCCGGCTCGAGGCGTACCTCGATGTGACGGATCCCGAGCCGGTGCCGCCGGGGCACCCGCTGGTTTCGCTGCCGAATGTGCTGCTCACTCCGCATATCGCCGGCGCCCAGGGCACAGAGGTGCGGCGGCTGGGGCAGTACGCGGTCGCCGAGTTCGCACGCTGGCTGGCGGGCGAGCCGCTGCGGGGCGAGGTCACGCGGCAGGCGCTCGCCCGGCTGGCCTGAGCCGCCGACCGCCGCCGGGCGGGGCATCGGGCCTGCCCGACCACAAGCACATTCGCTCGATGATGGAAGGGCTCCACCTCATGACAACGGTTCAACAACCGGCCGCCCCGGCGGCCGAGGAGGGCGGAGGGGCGGACATCCGCCGGCCGCCGCGCCTGCGCCCGGCCGGCCGGCGAGACGTGGCGCTGTTCTGGTTCGCGATACCAGGGCTGACAGCGCTGCTGCTGTTCCACTACGTTCCGCTGCTCGGAAACGTCATCGCGTTCCAGGACTACCAGCCGTACATCGGCATCATGCACAGCCCCTGGAGCGGGCTGGACAACTTCGATGTGCTCTTCAACGGTGACGACCAGTTCCTGCGGGCACTGGTCAATACGCTGCAACTGACGCTGATCCAGGTGGTCTTCGTCTTCCCCGCACCCATCCTCCTCGCCCTGGCCCTGAACAGCCTGGTCAGCGAGCGGATCAAGAAGTGGGTGCAGAACGTGCTGTATCTGCCGCACTTCCTGTCCTGGGTGGTCGTCGTCGCCCTCTTCCAGCAGATGCTGGGCAACACCGGCATGCTCAACCTGTTTCTGCAAGCCCACGACCTGGGCACCTGGAACATCATCGGCAACCCGGAGCTGTTCAAGTCGCTGCTCACCTCCCAGGTCATCTGGAAGGACAGCGGCTGGGGCACCATCCTCTTCCTGGCCGCCCTCTCCCGCGTCGACAACGACCTCTACGAGGCCGCCGCGATGGACGGCGCCAGCCGCCTGCGGCAGACCTGGCACGTCACCCTGCCCGCGCTGCGCGGCCTGGTGATCCTGCTGCTCATCCTCCGCCTCGGCGACGCCCTCTCCGTCGGCTTCGAGCAGATCCTGCTTCAGCAGACCGGCGTCGGCCTGGAGAACAGCGAAGTCATGGACACCTACGTCTACAACCACGGTCTCCTCGGCGGGGACTGGGGCGTCAGCGCCGCCGTCGGCCTCGTCAAGGGGCTGGTCGGGGTCGTGCTGGTGCTGGGCGCCAACAAGGTCGCCCACCTCTTCGGCGAGGAAGGTGTCTACACGTCATGACAACGCTGTCGCCAACCCACCCGGTGCGCCGCAGGCCGCCGCGCCGGGCCTACAGCGCCATCCCCGGCGAGACCCCCGGCACCTCGCCGTGGCGCGCCCTGAAGTCGTTGATCCTCCTGATCTGTGTGGTCCTGGTGCTGCTGCCGTTCCTGGCGATCATCTCGACCTCGCTCGCCGACACCGCACAGGTCACCAAGGCCGGCGGCTACGTCCTGTGGCCCGACAACCCGGGCTTCTCCGCCTATTCGGCGTTGCTCTCCGGCGGGCTGGTCGCCAAGGCCATGTTCGTCAGTGTCGGCATCACCGTCGTCGGCACGGCCCTGTCGCTGCTCAGCTCCATCTCGCTGGCCTACGGACTCAGCAGGCCGGGCTCCTTCGGGCACAAGCCGATCCTGATGCTGCTGCTGATGTCGTTGCTGTTCGTGCCGGGCGTCATACCCAGCTATCTGATGGTCAAGCAGCTCGGCCTGATCAACAGCTACTGGTCACTGATCCTGCCGACCATGATCAACGCATTCAACGTGATCGTGTTGCGCTCCTTCTTCATGGGCATCCCCAAAGAGCTCATCGACTCGGCGCGCATCGACGGCGCCTCCGAACTGTCGATCCTGACCCGGATCGTGCTCCCGCTGTCCAAGGCATCGGTCGCGGTCATCGGCCTGTTCTACGCGGTGACGTACTGGAACGCCTTCTTCAACGCGCTGCTCTACATCAACGACGCCGCCAAGTGGCCGATGCAGATGGTGCTGCGCACCTACGTCGTCAACAACGCGGCTCTCAGCGGCGGCCAGGTCGACGTCGCGGCCGGCGCGCCGCTGCCGCCGGCACAGTCGCTACAGGCGGCCATCCTCGTGCTCTCGATCGTGCCCATCGTGATCGTCTACCCCTTCCTCCAGCGGCATATGAACAAGGGCGTCATGGTCGGAGCGGTGAAGGGATGACGGTGATGAAACCAGCTATGAGCCGCCGCGGCTTTCTCGCCTCGGCCGCCGGTGCCACTGCCGGGTTCACCCTGGCCGGCTGCGGTGACTACAAGCCGGTCTCGGCCAGGGCGGCCAACGCCAAGGCCACGCTGCCCACGTACATCCCGTACCAGGGCGTGCCCACGTCGATGCCCGCGACAGCGGACGGCGTCTCGGTCGGCTACGAGCACTACCCCGCCAACCCCGTCAAGGCGCTGCCGGACGGCCCGCCCGCCAAGGGCCCCGCCATCGACATCATGACGCTGATCTTCAATCCGGTGCCGCCGCCGGTGGACAGCAACGTCATGTGGCAGGCGCTCAACAAGAGCATCGGCTGCGACCTCAACTTCGAGATCACACCGGTCGCCGACTATCCGAACAAGTTCGCCGTGACGCTCGCGGGCGGCGATCTGCCGGACGCGATGCTGATGCTGCCGCCGAAAGACAATGCCGCGGCAACCCCGGGCATGCTGGACGCCCTCTTCGAGGACCTCACCCCGCATCTGTCCGGGGACAACATCCGGGACTACCCGTACCTCGCCAACATCCCGACCGCCTCCTGGGCGCCCTGTGTGCTGGGCGGCGGCATCTACGGGATCCCGATGCCCCGGCCGGTCTCCGGCGGTCCGGTCTTCACCCGCCTCGACCTGCTCAAGAAGCTGGACGTCGACCCGAACCCGAGCAGTTGGAAGGAGTACTTCCAACTGTGCAAGGACGTCACCGACCACAAGCGCAACCAGTACGCCATGGGCGACCCCATCACCGCGTTCGACACGACCATGCAGATGCTGGGCGGACCCAACAAATGGCGTGAGGAAGGGGGGAAGTTCACCTTCTGGCTCGAGACCGAGGAGGCCAAGCAGGCCATGGACGCGGTCCGCCGGATGACGAAGGCCGGAGTCATGCACCCGGACGCCTACACCGTCACGGGCAAGGTCAAGGAGTGGTTCGGCACCGGCCGGCTCGTCATCAACCCCGACGGGGCCGCCGCGTGGAACGACTACTACACCACCTACGCCCCCGCGGCGAAGGGCTTCGACCTCGGCTATCTGATGCCGCCCAGTTGGGACGGCGGCAAGGGCACCTACTGGTCGGGCCAGTCCTATTACGGCTTCCTCATCATCAAGAAGGCGCCCAAGGCACGTATCAAGCAGATCCTGCGGGCGATGAACGCCCTTGCCGCGCCCTTCGGCACGGACAGCTATCTGCTGCGCAAGTACGGCGTCCGGGGCCCGGACCACACCATGAAGGGCGCCGACCCGATCCTCACGCCGAAGGGCACGGCCGAGGTCACCCTGCCGACGACGTTCGCCACGGACGCGCCCTTCACGCTCTACTACCCGGTCAAGCCGGAGATCGTGAAGACGCAGTACGCATTCCAGAAGGACGCCGTCGAGCGGCTGGTCCGCAACCCCACCGA
The DNA here is from genome assembly GCF_018883605.1 of Streptomyces niphimycinicus. GTDB lineage: Bacteria > Actinomycetota > Actinomycetes > Streptomycetales > Streptomycetaceae > Streptomyces > Streptomyces niphimycinicus. The sequence continues at coordinate 12,393 of NZ_JAHLEM010000178.1, forward strand.
GGCCCTCTACTCGCCCACCAACGCCAAGAAGTCCGCACTGCTCCAGAAGACCCTGGACGACACCCGCAAGGGCATCATGCAAGGCCGCGTCCCCCTCAAGGAGTGGGACGGCGTCATGCGGAACTGGCGCAAGGAGGCGGGCGATCAGATCCGCGTCGAGTTCGAAAAGGCATGGGAGACCCGCTACTGATGCACCACCGCACCCCCGCCGAGCACCGCGCCCGCTGGGAGCGGACCGCCGACGACATGCTGCTCGCCGTCCGTCCGTACGCCACCGACGGGCACGGCCTGATCCACCTGCCCGGTACGCCGAGCCACAACGGCGTGCACAGCGACGGTCTCGAGGGGTTCGCCCGCACGTTCCTGCTGGCCGCGTTCCGGCTGGCGGGGGCGGCGGGCGCGGACCCGCACGACCTCGCCGGGTGGTACGCGGCCGGCCTCACCGCAGGCACCGACCCGGAGCACCCGGACCGGTGGCCGGCCTTCGCGAAGTGCAACCAGGCGAAGGTCGAGGCGGCCTCCATCGCGCTCGCGCTGCACGAGACCCGGCCGTGGATCTGGGACCGGCTGGAGGCGAAGGTCCAGCGGCGGGTGCTGGACTGGCTGGCGCCGATGGTCGGTGATCCGATGCCGGGGAACAACTGGATCTGGTTCCAGGGCGTCACCGAAGCCTTCGCCCGGACCGTTGGAGGCCGGTGGCGCCAGCAGGACCTCGACCGGACCATCGCGCTGACCGATGGCTGGTACGCGGGCGACGGCTGGTACTCCGACGGGCTGACCGGCGGCGGACACCGCAACTTCGACCACTACAACGGGTGGGCGATGCACCTCTACCCGCTGTGGTTCTGCCGCATCCTCGGCGATGCGGCGCCCGCCGGGCTGCTGGACCGCTACCGGGAGCGGCTGCGGCGCTTTCTGGCGGACCAGCGACTGCTGGTCGGAGCCAATGGCTCACCGCTGATCCAGGGCCGCTCACTCACCTACCGGCATGCGGCGCTGGCTTCCGTGTGGACCGGCGCCGTCTTCGACGCCACACCGCTGGCGCCGGGGGAGACCCGGTCGCTCGCGACCCGCATGCTCGACCACTTCACCGGGCACGGGGCGCTGAACGCGCGGGGGCTGCTCACGCTCGGCTGGCACCGCCCCTTCCGCGGCATCCTCCAGAGCTACTCCGGCCCTGCCTCCCCGTACTGGGCGAGCAAGGGCTTCATCGGTCTCGCCCTGCCGCCCGACCATCCGGTGTGGACGGCTCAGGCGACGCCGCTGGCCGTCGAAGAGGGCGATTTCGCGCAGGAGTTGGCGACGCCCGGCTGGCTGGTCTCCGGCACCGCCGCCGATGGCGTCGTACGCGTCGTCAACCACGGCGGCGACCACGCCGACCCGGCCCGTCCGCACGCCGACGACCCGTCCTACGCGCGCTTGGCCTACTCCACGCACACCGCGCCGGAGACCCCCGGCGACCCGACCGTCCCCGGCGGCAGTGCGGACGCCGATCCGCTCGACAACGCGGTCGTGCTGCTCGACGCCGCCGGGCGGGCCTCGCACCGGCGCCCCGCCACCCGTATCTCCATCGACGGCGCCACCGCCGTCTCGCGCTCGCGCGCGCACTGGCTCGAGGACGCGACATGGGATGTGTTCGGTGGCCCCGACACCGACTACACCCTCGGCCCCTGGGTCACCGTCGGCTCCGCGCTGCGCGGCTCGGTCGAGGTCCGCGCCGTACGCGTCGACGGCGATCCCGGGCCCGGCCATGTGCTGCGGGTCGGCGGCTGGGCCCTGGCCGTGGACGGCGCGCCATCGGACGCCGACACCGCCCGGGTCGAAGGCACCGACGGCCCCGCCCGGGTCGAGGGCACCGACGGCCTCATCTCCCTCGTCGTAGGCGTGCGAGGGCTGCCCCACAGCGCGGTGAGCCCGGGATCCGACAGCAACGCCCTCGGCCCCGCCTCCGCCACCCCCGTCGTGGAGACCGAAGGCCCCGTGGCCCACGGCACCCTCCACATCGCCCTGGTGCACCTCGGCGGCACCGACCCCGCCGCCCTGCCCCAGGTCACCACCGGTGCCGACGGCACCACCCTCCTCGCCGATGTGACCTGGACGGACGGCACCCGGGACACGATCCGGCTCCCGGCCCCCGATCCGGACGCGTACGACCCCTGGAAGGATGACCACCGTGCATGACGACCGCAGGATCATCGAGGACCGGATCCGCAGGCTGCTCGACCGGGTCGTCCGCCCCGCCCTGTACAGCGCTGCCCGGCCGCTCGCGCTCAGGGCCTGGTTCGTGGACGGAGAGCCGGTGCCCGTGGCCGCCGCGTTGACCGCCGCGTACGAACCCTTCCAGCTCGGCTCGGCATGGGGCGCGCCCTGGTGCACCACCTGGCTGCGCGCGAGCGCCGAGATCCCCGCCGACTGGGCCGGCCGCCGGGTCGAGGCCGTCTTCGACCTGGACTTCGACCTCACCAAGGGGCCCGGCGGCCAGGCCGAGGGCCTGGTCCACGACGCCCATGGCACGCCGGTCCAGGGCCTGCACCCGTACCACCGCAGCGTGCTCCTCGCCGACCCCGCCACCGGCCGCGAGGGCGTCGATCTGCTCATCGAGCTGGCCGCCAATCCGCCCATCACCGGCAGTGGGGGGATCAACACCCATTACGGTTCGCCGGCGACGGCAGGCTCCGACCATCTCTACCGCCTCAAGCAGGCCGAGATCGCTGTCCGCGAGGACGACGTCTGGCACCTCATCCACGACATGGAGGTCCTCGGCGAGCTGATGGGCGAGCTTCCGCTCGGCTCCGCCCGGCGGCACGAGATCCTCTACGCCCTGCGCCGCGCCGCCGACGCCGTCGACCCGGCCGACGTGGCGAGCACCGCCGCAGCGGCACGCGACCGCCTCGCCGACGTGCTCGCCCGGCCGGCACACGCCTCCGCGCACACCCTGGCCGCCGTCGGGCACGCCCATATCGACTCGGCCTGGCTGTGGCCGGTGCGCGAAACGGTGCGCAAGTGCGCGCGCACTTTCACCAACATGACAGCTCTCGCCCAGGAGTACCCCGAGCTGATCTTCGCCTGCTCCTCGGCGCAGCAGTACGCGTGGATGCGCGAGCAGCGCCCCGAGATCTTCGCCCGGATGAAGCGGGCGGCCGAGGAAGGCAACTGGGTCCCGGTCGGCGGTATGTGGGTCGAGGCCGACGGAAACCTCCCCGGCGGCGAGGCCATGGCCCGCCAGCTCGTGTACGGGCGGCGCTTCTTCGCGGAGGAGTTCGGTGTCGAGCAGAAGGGCGTATGGCTGCCGGACTCCTTCGGCTACACCGCCGCCTACCCGCAGTTGGCCAGACTCGCCGGCGCGGAGTGGTTCCTGACCCAGAAGCTCTCCTGGAACGAGACGAACAAGCTGCCGCACCACACCTTCGACTGGGAAGGCATCGACGGCACCCGCATCTTCACCCATCTGCCGCCCGTCGACAGCTACAACGCGTCGCTCACGGGGGCCGAACTCGCCTACGCCGAGCGCAACTTCGAGGACAAGGGGGTGGCCACCCGGTCCCTGGTCCCGTTCGGCTACGGGGACGGCGGTGGCGGCCCCTCCCGCTCCATGCTGGAGAAGGCCCGCCGGCTGCGCGACCTGGAGGGCTCGCCCAAGGTCGCCATCGAGGCCCCGGACGCCTTCTTCGCGGCGGCGCGTGCCGAGCGCACCGGGCTTCCGGTGTGGCGCGGCGAGCTGTACCTGGAGAACCACCGCGGCACCTACACCAGCCAGGCCCGCACCAAGCGGGGCAACCGGCGCAGCGAAGCACTGCTGCGCGAGGCCGAGCTGTGGGCGGCGACGGCGGCGGTACGGGCGGGCGCCCCGTACCCGTACGAGCGCATCGAAGCGCTGTGGCAGCGGGTGCTGCTCAACCAGTTCCACGACATCCTGCCGGGCACCTCCATCGCGTGGGTGCACCAGCAGGCCGAGCGGGAGTACGGGGAGATCCGCGACGAGCTGGAGGGGCTGATCGCGGATGCGGCGGGCCGGCTGCCGGGTGCTGCCGGAGCGCTGCTCAACGCGGGGCCGTACGCGCGCCGCGAGGTCGCGCTCGTGCGCGGGGCCGAACTCCCCGGTGCGCAGCGCCTGTCGGACGGGCGCAGCGCCGTCCTGGCCGAGGTGGCCGCCCTCGCCTCCGGTGGCACGGTGGCCGCGCCGCGCCAGGAGGTCACGGCCGTTTCCGAGGGCGGGGGCTTCGTCCTCGACAACGGCGTGGTACGGGTCGTGGTGGACCGGCGCGGTCTGATCACCTCGGTTCACCACCACGCCGCCGGCCGGGAGTCGATCGCGCCGGGCAGCGCCGGCAACCTTCTCCAGTTGCACCCCGACGACCCCAACCTGTGGTCGGCCTGGAACATCGACTCCTACTACCGCGACACCGTCCGCGACCTGATGGAGGCCGAGTCGGTGACACTTGTCGACCGGGGCCCGCTGCTCGCCTCGGTGCGGGTGGAGCGCGCCTTCGGCGCCTCCCGGATCGTCCAGCACCTGGACCTCGCCGCCGAATCCGCCCAGGTGACGGTCCGCACCGATATCGACTGGCAGGAGCGCGACACCGTACTGAAGGCGGCCTGGCCGCTGGACGTGCACGCGGAGCACGAAAGCGCCGAGATCCAGTTCGGGCATGCGCGGCGGCCCACACACGAGAACACCAGTTGGGACGCGGCCCGCTTCGAGCTGTGGGCGCACCGCTGGGTGCATGTGGGGGAGCGGCGCTGGGGAGCGGCACTGCTCACCGACTCCACATACGGGCACGACATCCGCCGCGACACCCGCGCGGACGGCGGCACCACGACCACGGTGCGGCTCTCGCTGCTCCGCTCGCCGCACAGTCCCGACCCGCAGGCCGACCGCGGGCGGCACAGCTTCAGCTATGCGCTGGTGGCCGGAGCCGGCATCGAGGAGGCCATCGCGGGTGGGTACGCTCTGAACCTGCCACTGCGCCCGGCCCCGGTGTCGGCCGCCGCCCTGGTGTCCGTCGAGCCCGGCGACGTCGTGGTGGAGTCGGTGAAGCTGGCCGATGACCGGGGCGGCGACGTCGTGGTGCGGCTGTACGAGGCATGCGGCGGGGCGGTGCGGGCCGCTCGGCTCACGGCGGGCTTCGAGCTGGCCGCCGCGTACGACTGTGATCTGCTGGAGCAGCCGGGCGCGCAGGTGGCCGTGTCCGAGGACGGGGCCGTGGCCTTGACGTTCCGCCCGTTCCAGATCCGTACGCTGCGGCTGCGGCCCACGATGCCGCCGAGCCAGGGAGAGACACGTTGACGACCGCGAAGCCCGAGAATCCGGCCATCAGGCGCGGCACCAACCTGCCGCGGATGGCGGACTTCAACGAGTCCGTGATCCTGGACGCCATCCGCCGGCACGCGGACGGCCTCAGCCGGGTGGAGCTCGCCCAGGCCACTGGCCTGTCGGCGCAGACCGTCTCGAACATCACCCGCCGGTTGCTCGACCAGGGTGTGGCGCGCGAGTCGGGCAAACAGCACACCGGCAGCGGCAAGCCCCGCACGCTTCTGGAGGTCGTGCCGAGCTCGCGCTACGCCGTGGGGGTTCACCTCGACCCCGCCGTGATCACCACGGTTCTGGTGGATCTGGCCGGCACGGTCGTCGCCCAGCGCAGCCGGCAGACACCGAGCGGCGGCGACACCGACCGGACCAGCGCCGGCATGGCGGCATCGGTGTCGGCGCTGGTGGCCGAGTCCGGCATCGACGACGCCCGGGTACTGGGCCTGGGCATCGCCGCTCCCGGCCCCATCGACGCGGAAGCGGGCTGGGTGGTGGACCCGCCGGAGCTGCCGGGCTGGGGCCGCTACCCGCTGCGCGATCGCCTGAGCGAAGCCACAGGCTTCCCGGCGCTGCTCGACAAGGACGTGACGGCGGCGGTGGTGGCCGAACGCTGGGCCGGCGCGGCCACCGACAGCCGCAACCTGCTCTTCTTCTACCTCGGCACCGGCTCCGGCATGGGCCTGGCGGTGGAGGACACGGTGCTGCGCGGCGTGTCGGGCAACGCGGGCGAGGTCGGCGGCCTCGGCGCGTCCTTCTCGGCCCGTACGCTCGTCGACGAGGCCATCGCCCTGGGCGTGCTCGGCACCGAGTACACCTGCCTCGACCCGGCCGACGCCCAGCGCGGCCTGGAACGCCTGGCGGCGCTGGCCGCCGCCGGGGACGTACCGGCGGACGGCATCATCGAGCGCCTGGCCATCCGCATCGGCCGCGGCGTCTGCGCGGCGGCGACGCTCCTGGACGTGGACAGGGTCGTGTTCGGCGGTCCGGTGTGGCAGTTGCTGTCCGATCGCCTCCTGCCCACGATCGAGTCGATGGTGGCGCGGAGCCCATTCGTCAGGCCGACCCACCCGACGACGGTCACCTCGACCACCCTGGGCGAAAACGTGGCGGCAATCGGCGCGGCCGTCCTGGTCCTGGACCGCACCCTGTCCGCTCAGCCCAGGTCGCTGCTGCTGGTCTGAAGCGCCCCAAGGCGCCCGGGCGCTGCGCTCTCGGCCATATGACGCCCGCGGGCGGGCCGCGGATGGTGCCCGGGTGCGGCGCCGGGCGTGGTGCCCGGGTGCGCGCCGATGTCCGCCGTCGCCGCGTGGGCCATGGCGGCGGGGGGCTTCCACATGACCTTCGCGCCGCGGCCGCGCACGCACACCGGGCCGTAGCCCCGGCCCATCACCTCCCACCCGTCCTAAGTCCCCCACCCGTCCCAAGTCCCCCACTCTCCCGGAGCCCTAGGCCATGCCCGGCTATCCCCGTCTGACAGAGCTGTTCCCGCCCTCGCTGGTCGCCGCCCGTATGCCGCGGATCGGCGAGTGGAGTCCCGTACCGCCCGCGGCGGACCGGGGCGCGTGGGAGGGCATCGGCGACGACACCCGCGACCGCGTACTGCGGGCGGCCGGCTCGGCGCTCGGAGATCCGTGGCCGTCCCTGCCCGCCTCGCTGTTCGCCCGCTTCGCCCGCGACGGCGACCGCTGGGATTACCAGGCGCCGGCCGCCGCGCGACGAGAGCGGCTCGGGTGGGCGGTGCTGGCCGCCGCCGTGGGCCCCTCGTCAGCAGAATTCCTGGACGAAGTGATGGACGGCGTCTGGGCGCTGTGCGAGGAGACGAGCTGGGTGCTCCCGGCGCACGACTTCCGGGTCCTCGGCTCCCACGGCCGCAAGCGCGGCCTGTTGCCGGACCCGGAGTGCCCCACCCTGGACCTCGGCGCCTCGATGACGGCCGTGCTCCTGGCGCTGGCCGACGCGATCGTCGGCGAGGAGCTCGACCGGATCGACCCGCTGGTGCGCCGACGGCTGCGCCGGGAGGTCTCCACCCGGGTGCTGCGGCCGTATCTGCAACGCGACGACTGGGGCTGGTATGACGGTTCGACCGCCAAGCTGAACAACTGGAATCCCTGGATCCACTCCGAGCTGCTGCTGGCCACCGCGCTGACAGAGGAGTCCGACGAGGTCCGTGGCTCAGTGGTCTCCCGCATCGTCCAGGGCCTGGAGAACTACCTGGCCGCGCAGCCGGATGACGGCGGCTGCGACGAAGGGCCGCACTACTGGTGGCGCGCCGGGGCGAGCCTCTTCGAATGCCTGGAGACCCTCACCTCGCTGCTCGGCACCGACGCGGGGGTCTTCGACCATCCGCTGATCCGCGCCATCGCCCGCTTTCCCCTGGCCACCTGGATCGGCGACGGCTGGGCGGTCAACTTCGCGGACGGGCCGGCGCGTCCGCGCGAGATGGCGGCAGCGGTGCTGCACCGGTACGGCCGCCGCACCGATCAGCCGGAGGTGTGCGCACACGCCCGGGCGCTGCGCGGCGGCGCCGATGCCGCGATCCCGGAGACCGGCGGGCCGTTCGACCTGCGTCGTACCATCGATGCCCTCTTCGACGCCGACTGGCAGACGGCCGCTCCCGCCCCCTTCCCGCTGCCCGTACGCAGTTGGCTGCCCGACACCCAGGTCCTGGTCACCCGCGCCGCGGCGGGCACGGAGCGCGGGCTGCTGCTGGCGGCGAAGGGCGGCCACAACGACGAGAGCCACAATCACAACGATGTCGGCACCTTCATCGTCGCCCTCGACGCCCGGCCGCTGCTGATCGACGCCGGGGTCGGCACGTACCGCAAGGAGACGTTCAGCCCGGAGCGTTACGGAATCTGGTCGATGACCAGCGAGTATCACAACGTGCCGGTCGTCAACGGCCTTGGCCAGCCGCCGGGGCCGGGCTTCCGGGCGGCCGCGGTCGCCCACCGCTGCGCCGGCATCACTGACGAGCTGAGGTGTGACCTCGCCGCGGCCTATCCGCCTGAAGCAGGGCTGACTCGCTGGCAGCGCACGTTCCGGCTCGTACGCGACGTGGACGACGGCGAGCGCATTGAGATCGGCGACGCCTGGGGCTGCTCCGCCCCGCTGGGCTCACTGGCGCTGCACCTCCTGGCCGGTGGGGAGGTGGCCCTCGTGGACGGGGGCGGCCGGGCCGTCGTCAGCCCGTCGGCCGGGCGTGGGCTGATCCTGGACTGGAACGCCGTGGCGTTCACCGCCTCGGTGGAGACGATCCCGCTCACCGATCCGGCCTTCACCCGCGTGTGGGGCCCGGCGATCCACCGGCTCGTCCTCACCGCCCGCCGGCCCGCGGCCGAGGGCGAGCACACGCTGACGGTGCGGCCGACTGGGGGGGGCAAGGGGTCGCAGGTTCGAATCCTGTCGTCCCGACGATGTGAGCGGGCCCGCTGACAGGGAGAAACTCCAGTTCAGCAGGCGGTTGTCATCGGCATGGGGCTGCCGGCCCCCGCAGGACGAGGAGGACCAGCCCGTCGGCATCGTGCCGCTCCGCAGCCGCCCAGCGACTCGGCAGGCGGGCAAGCTCGTCCTCGCTCAGGGTGATCCCGCGCCGCTCAGCGGGGGTGTCGGCGGCGAGCGGCGTGATGAGGACGAGGGCGCCGCCCGGCCGCAGCCGATGGCCCAGCGTGTCCAGGGTGCGGTCGCGGAAGGTGAGGAACGGAGCGACGAATCGCAGGGTGATCAGGTCATAGCCGTCGGCGTTCAGCGAGGCTCCGTCGTCTTCCTCGACGTCGAGACGGAGCCAACGGGCAATTTCACCGTGGCGGGTGCGGGCTTCGGCGAGGGCGGTTTCGGACCAGTCGATGGCGTCCACGGTGTAGCCGGATGAGGCCAGGTGTGCGGCGAGTTCGCCGGTCCCGCACCCGACATCGAGAGCCAGAGCCTCGGCGGCGGGCGGCAGATGTGTGGCGATCAGCGTGCGTTCGGTGTCGGTGAGTGGCCGATAGCGGCGACCTTCGGCATAGCCACGGTCCCATTCGTCCTGAGTGGTGAACATGTGCGACGGCAGACCCTTCTCGATAGCGGTTCTGGCAACGGCAGGGCGAGTTGAATCCGCTGGTAGCCGCCTGGAGCCGGTGCGGCGGGCTGAGCTGGGGCCGTGCTGGGCGATGTCGACAAGCCGCCGGAAGTGGGGGTCGTCGATGGCCTCCAGCTCGACGCCGGCTGCGGCGGCCAGGTACTGGGTGGTGGCGATCCGCTCGACCTTGGGCTCCAGGCGACCCGCGCGGGAGGTGGACCAGGCCGCCAGGGCGGAGTTGATGACGCCGATGGCGGCGGCGGCCAGCAGGCCACGTATCAGACGCCCATCGGCCGCGAGGCGGCGCAGGCGTCGGCCGGCGTCCTCGAACGCGGCGACGCGCTCGGCCCAGCCCGCCTCGGCGTCCGGCCGATGGGCGGCGTCCGCGTTCATCAGCCACCGCGAGCCGCTTGCGGATGGACGCTCCACACGTGCGAGGGCCAGCCGCACCGAGAAAAGCTCTGTGACTGTGGGTCGGAGCGCTTCGGTGCTCGAGGCTGCGGGCCGTAGCCGAAGGCACTATGTGATGGGGCTGCGTAGCCATCCATTGTGTTCAGCGCATCGTCGGGCGGTGGCGAGGACGCTCGCAATGGCGGGTGACGGATCCTTCGCGGGCCACAGCACCGAGAGTTCTGCCACGATCGACGGATCGACGACATCGCGACGAATGATGCTGGTGCTGTCCTTCGCGGCGTGCTCAGCGAACGATGTAGGGGCCAAGCCGACATTGCGTCCGCTGGATAGCCGGGCGAGCATGGCGTTTACCGGCGGTTCCTCGAACGCGCAAATCTTAGGTGAGAAGCCTGCTTCGTGGCACGCGGCGACGATGCCGTCGTAGTACGCCGGTGCGAGCCGGCGAGGGAATAGCTGTAGCGTCTCGTCGCGGAGGACCGTCACCGGGATCGTCGGTGCGGCAGCGAGGCGGTGGCGAGTGCTGAGGAGCGCGGAAACGGGCTCTTCACGGAGAATCTCGCTACCTACCCCGTCGAGCGGCTGCGGTGAGAGGGCGAGACCGATGTCCAGGTCGCCGGCACAGAGCCGTTCGGGAATCTCCGCGCTGAAGAACTCTCGAGGGTCGACCGTGAAGTCGGGGTGGTCTTCGTGGAGAGCGTCCAGAAGCGCCGTGAGCGTGTCGAAGCTCGTGACCGGCGTATAGCCCAACCGAATCGTCGTCGCGATCCCTGCCCCGGCCCGCCGGGTGAGCTGCACGGCTTGCTCCAGCGCGGCTAGCGCTATCGGTGCCTCGTGAACCAGCGTCCGGCCCGCCGCGGTGAGCTGCACCCGACGGCTCGAACGCACAAACAGCGGGGTTTCGAGGGTCTCCTCAAGCTTGCGGATCTGATGACTCAGGGACGGCTGGGAGATGTAGAGACGCGTGGCCGCGCGGCCGAAGTGGAGTTCCTCGGCTACGGCCATGAAGTAGCGGAGGACGCGGGGGCTGACATCCATAGGCGAATCCTATTGCCCGGCGTCCGGACAAGTCTTGGACGCCCGCCGGATGGCCGCCGTAGCGTCGTTCACGCCACGGGAGACGTTCCCACCTGCCCCGTCGAGTCCGGCCGAGCCTGGTCGGATCCGGTCTCGGTCGAGGTGACCGGCCTCCGTGGCACATCAGCCCGGCAAGGGGAGAAGCACGAACATCACCGTGATCGGAGGAGGCAACATCGGCGGCGGGCCGGCCGACCTCGGAGGCGGTGTTGCTCGCCGTCCCGGGAACCGCCGTGGAGGTGGCTCTGTCATCCGTCGTCGTCCTTGAGGACAAGACGGTGCTCGACGCCACGATCCTCTATGGCGCCTGTGGCCCGGTGGCGACGAAGCCCAACGCCTTGTCAGGCAGCTCAGTCTCGGCGCCGGGTACGACGCGGTCCGCCTGGGCGACCTGAGCATGGCCGCCACTCAGGAAGGCGTGGCCGGCCCGAACTTCGCAATCGCGCAGGCCGGGCCGGGCCGGTTCGTCTACCTGATGGCATCACCCGAACAACTCTGACTCTCACCATCGAACGCTCAACTCATCACGCAGAAGGAACCATCGTGACACGCACTGCAAAGGCCGGACTCGAAGCACTGCTTACCCCCGAGGAAAGCGTCCTGGTGCTCATCGACCACCAGCCCTTCCAGTTCACCAATCTCAACAGCCACGAACCAACCATGATCGTTAACAACGTCGTCGGCCTGGCCAAGGCCGCGAAGGCGTTCGACGTCCCCACGGTGCTGACCACGGTGATAGAAGAGCGTGGCGGCTACCTCATCAAGGGCCTCCAGGACGTCTTTCCGGACCAGAAGCCGATCAACCGCACGTTCATCAACACCTGGGAGGACCGTCGCGTCGTCGACGTCGTGGAGCGAACGGGGCGCAAGAAGCTGATCATCGCCGGGCTGTGGACGGAGGTCTGCGTCGCCATGCCCGCCATCCAGGCGCTGGGTGAGGGGTACGACGTCTTCGTCGTCACGGACGCCAGCGGCGGGGGCAGTGCCGAGACGCACGACATGGCGGTGCGTCGCATGGCGCAGGCCGGCGTGGTGCCGATCACCTGGATGGCCGTGATCAGCGAATGGCAGCGCGACTGGGCTCGCGAGTCAACGACCGACGCGCTCGCGCAGGTTCTCTTCGACCACGGTGGCGGTACCGGGGTCGCGCTCGCCTGGGAGCTGCAACTGCTGGCCACACCCACCGCCGATGGTGCCGGCGTGTAGCTCTGACCGCTGCTGAGCCGGAGGCGGGTCGGGCGCTCACGGCCGTGAGCGCCCGACCCGCCTCCGGCTCAGCAGCGGTCAGAGCTACACGCCGGCACCATCGGCGGTGGGTGTGGCCAGC
>NZ_JAHLEM010000179.1 GCF_018883605.1 Streptomyces niphimycinicus
CTCGTTGGAACACGGGGAGGCGGGTCGGGCGCTCACGGCCGTGAGCGCCCGACCCGCCTCCCCGTGTTCCAACGAGCGGTCGGCGACGGCACAGCATGAAGAAAAGCGCAGAAACATCTCAACAGCCGCGGCGGACTGCTCGGGGGTCCCGTCCAGCTCGTCGGCTACGACGATCGAACCGACGGCACGCTGGTCCCCGACATCTACCGGCGGTTGATGGACGTGGACGAGGTCGACCTTGTGCTCGGCGGCTACGGCACGAACACGCTCGATCCGGCGATGCCGCTGATCGCTACTGCGGCCTACCATCCAGGTGCCAAGGGTCTCAAGGGCGCCGCCGACGAACGCGGGCAGAGCGGCCCCGCCGACGCTGTGCCCGGTGCTCGGGGGCATGTGGATGCCTTCCCGGCCTGCGGCGCGCCGTCCGGGGCTTTGTCGCTGCACGTCATGCCGCATAGCCGTACTCGTTGATGACGCCACCGAGGATTCGGTTGCGTAGGACTTTGCGGGGGCTGAGGTCGTGCCCCGTGGCGGGTTGGTAGTCGGCGTCGGGCGGTAACTGGCTGCGGACTTGATGGGGGCGGTGCTGGTTGTAGTGCCGCTCATAGGCTGCAAGGACCTGGCGGGCATGGGCCTCGTTCGTAGTGGAGAAGGGTCGATGCCGACCGCGTTGAGGATCTCCCAGACGGTCGAGGCGGCGATCCGGTGTCCGAATCGGGTCAGCTCCCCTTGGAACCGCCGGTGCCCCCACGTCGGATTGTTCCGGGCCAGCCGCAGGACGGGCTTCTTGATCGCTGCCATGGTGGGTGGGCGGCCGGTGCCCCGGCGCTCGGTATAGTCCCACTTTGCGGCGATGAGCCTGCGGTGCCAGGCAAGCAGGGTGCCGGGGGTGACGGGTAAGGTCTCGCCTCAGTGGCGCCGGGGTATCAGCCCGGACAGGGTGGCGAACCAGAACCGGTCGGCGGGCTCATAGCGGACCGGCGCACCGTGCGCGGCCGTCCCGGGCCCTTGGGCCGGCAGGAGACGGCACGGCGGCGTGCGACGAGGTCGCGGTGCCAGCGCAGCGCCGTGTCGGGAGGTATGAGTAGCCGTAACCGTCGCAGGACGTGCAGCGGCAGCCGGTGCAACAGCGCCGCCAGGAACGCCCGATCGCTCGACGTGAACCGGACTTTTTACTTCCCGAGTTGGCGTTCCAGCACGGTGGTCTGATGGCGCAGAGCGAGGATCTCCGCGTCCTTGCCCCGGCCGTCATCGGCAGCAGGCGAAGCATCGAGAACGCGTTCGTCACACCCGGGTAAGCCAGTCGCAGCAGCACGATCGATCATCATGACGCCTTGATAGCAGCTCCACGAGATCCCCAGCTCGAGCGACCGTGGCCAACATTACGGGAAACACGAAGAACCGCCCTCCACCAGGGCGGATGAGGTTTCCG
>NZ_JAHLEM010000018.1 GCF_018883605.1 Streptomyces niphimycinicus
CGTGGCGTTCTTGCTTGGCGCGGCGTTCTTGTTCGCCGTGGTCTTCCTGCCCGGCGCGGCGCTCTTCCTCGCCGCGGTCTTCCGGGCTTCCGCGTCGGCGGCCGTCGGCCGCGAGGGCGTGGGATTATCCGACACGCGACTCCGCCTCCTCGGTGGTGGCCCGGTGGGCGCCTACGTGCGCTGTCTTCTCCCAGTCGTGGCGGCCGAGCATCTCGCGCCGCATGGCCCGCAGCGCGGCGTACGCGAGGACCATCTGGAAGGGGAACCAGGCGATGGCCATGCGCAGGACGGCCTTCGGCGAGGCTTCGAGGCCATGGGCGCTGGTGAACTCGTAGAGACCGACCGCCTGGACCAGAAAGTGCGCGGCCAGCAGCAGGACGGGCAGATAGGAGACAAGCGCGATCAGGACCGGCACCTTCAGGATCAGAATCATGCCGAGCGAGATCGGCAGATAGAGGCCGAGCAGCGCCTGTCCGCGCGGGAACGCCAGGACATAGACGGCGAGCCAGCGCTGTTTGCGCGTCGGCATCTTCTTCCAGGTGCCCTTCTTCAGGGTCTGCATAAAGCCCTGGCTCCAGCGGGTGCGCTGCCGGATGAAGTGGCCGAGGGTCGGCGGGGTTTCCTCCTTGGTCACATACCGGTCGTCGTAGACGACGCGCACCCGCTCGCCCATGGCGGATATCCGCAGGCCCATATCGGCGTCCTCGGTGAGGTTGCGGTCGTCCCAGCCGCCGAGCCGCAGCAGCAGCTCACGGGCGAAGAAGACGGTGTTGCCGCCGAGCGGGATCGAGCCGTAGTGGGCGTGGTAGTGCAGCCGGCTCTTGAACCAGAAGAAGTACTCCAGGACATTCAGCGTCGAGTACCAGTTGGACTCGTAGTTCATCAACTGCACACCGGCCTGGACCACCTTGACCTTCTCCTGGACCATCACGGTGTTCACCATGCTGAAGATCTCCGGGTGGATGTCGTCCTCCGCGTCGAAGATCGTCACTACCTTGTTGGCGGTGTGCGGAAGGGCCGTGTTGAGGCCGTGCGGCTTGTTGATCGGCTTGTCGTCGAACACCACGACCCGCACATTGCGCAGCCCTTTCCGCTTCAGCTCGTCGATCTTCTCCTCGGCCTTTTTGATCGTGCCGTCGTCGTCCTGTGAGCAGATCACGAAGACCTCCAGCAGCTCGGCCGGATAGTTGGCCCCCACCACGCGCTCGATGGTGCTCTGGATGACGTCTTCCTCATGCCGGGCGGGCAGCAGGACACTGAAGGAGATCTGGGGCGGCAGGAATTCATCCGGCGCCCTGGCCCTCCGTTCGGCATCCGCCCGGTCCCAGGTGTAGAGCATGAGGTAGAGGACGTGGGCCGACTGCACGGTGAGCAGAATCGAGACCACGATCAGCACCAGGTAGATGATGGCGACAATCATCGGCTCCGCCTCCCCCAGACCCAGCCGGTACTCGACGCGAAGTTGACCGCGAAGGCCGCCGCGATGCCGAGGCAATTCGCCAGCAGCAGATGCGTGCCGCCGCGCACCATTGACCAGACGATGAGCACATTGACCCCGAGTCCGCCCAGGACCGAGACATTGAACTTGATGAATCGCCGCAGGGACGGAGTGCCGGCCGCGAAGGTCCACCGGTCGTTCAGCAGATAGTTGTGGACCACGGCGAGTTCCACCGCTATCGCCGACGCCGCCAGAAGCGGAAGTCCGACCCAGTGATAGAGAACGAAGAGGACCACCGTGTTCACGAGCACACCGCCCCCGCCGACGACCGCGAACCGAAGGGCCAGCCCGGGCATACCGGCCATCGGGTTCCGGACCGGGAGGACTCGCGAGAGTATTCCGGTCCGCTTACGGGCCTTGCCGGCGGAGGTATCCGCCTCTTCGTCCGGCTCTCCGGTGCGCTCGCTGAACGTTCGGAAACGCTGCATCGCGACTCCCTCTACAGGAGGCTCTTATCGCCGTTGACCCAAGAGTGCGTCACCCGAAAAGGAGGTAGTACCCGCGACCGGGGGAGCGGTTGGTACACCTTCGGCGGACCCCGCCGCTCCCCCGTATTGGGGAGAGCGGGGTGCGGGGTATCCCGAGCGGTCCCCCAAAGAAGGGACGGGTCGCTCACCCTCTCGCGGGTGTCAGTACCTGCGGGGGATGCCCAAGATGAAATGGGCCCGACGGCCTTGCGTCCCGTGCGAAGAGAGTAGGTGACGTAATGTCAGGTCACGTGATGTCACGCCATCCATTCGCCGGCCGGGCCGGAGCGGTCATCGCAGCGATGACACTCGCACTGGCCACGCCGGCTGCGGCAAGTGATTCCCATTCCGGTGGGCTGCACGATTCCGAATGGGCGCTGACCGCGCTCAAAGCGGAACGCGCCTGGAAAATCAGCAAAGGTGCCGGAGTGACCGTGGCGGTCATCGGCACCGGGGTCGACGCAACACATCCGGATCTGCGCGGGCGCGTGGTCCGCGGAAAGGATTTCGCGGGCGGCACCGGCGGCTTCGGCACCCGGGACGGCGGCAAGGCGGCCGAGCAGTCCACCCATGCCGCCGGAATCATCGCCGGCACCGGCCGCAATTACCGCGGCGACGGGGTGTACGGCCTCGCGCCCCAGGCCAAGGTGATGCCGCTCGACGTCTACCGCGATGGAAAGGCCCTCGCCGATCCCACCGCCAAGGCCATACGCCACGCGGTCGGCCAGGGCGCCCGCGTCATCGATCTGGCCGTCTCCTTCAAGCGTCCGACCCCCGCACTGCGGTCCGCGGTGAAGTACGCCATCGCCAAGGACGCCGTGATCGTGGCCGGCGCGGGCGACAACGGCAAGGAAGGCAACAAGCCCACCTACCCGGCCGCCCTCCCCGGGGTGGTCGCCGTGGTGGCCACCGACAAGAAGGGCGCCGTCTGGACCTCCTCCCACCACGGTGGGAAGACCCTCCTGGCCGCCCCCGGCGTCTCCATCCTCACCACCTCGGGCAACAACGACTACTGGACCGGCGACGGCACCGGCTTCGCGGCGCCCTGGGTCGCGGCGGGCGCCGCGCTGCTGCGCTCGGAGCACCCCCGCTGGAACGCCAACCAGGTGGTCCAGAAGCTGATCGACACCGCCGACCGCAAGGGCTCCGCGGGCCATGACCCGCGCTATGGATACGGGGTGATCGCCCCGGCCAAGGCGCTGGCGGACCGGGCCGCGCCACCGGCCTCGGCCGAGCTGTCCGCCCCCCGCCGCCATGCGGCCGCCACTCCGGCCGCCTCCGCCGCCAAAACCGACGGAGATGAATCCGCCCTGGTCACGATAGGCGTGGTGGCCGGAGTCCTGGTGGTGCTCGCGGTCCTGGCGGTGGTGCTCATCAGCCGGCGCAAGCCCCCGCCCGACAACTCCCACAACGGCTGAGGCCGGGCTGGAGTCGCCATGATCACGAAACTGTGCGGACGCGTCCGCCGCCCCCGTCCGCCGGCCGGCGGACCCAGGCCCGGGTGGGCGGGGCGGGGCATCGCCCAACTGATCGTGATGGTGCTGGTGGTCGAGGTGGTGATGGCGGCGACCACCGTGCAGGCCCTGTTCGCGGGCCCGGTGCGGCACCCGAACGGCAAGCCGTCGCTCCCCGTCGCCAAGCCGTTCTTCCCGGCGACGACCCGCTTCTACACCGACCCCCACAACCCGGCCGCCACCTGGGTACGGGACCATCCGCACGACCGGCGGGCGGCGGCCATCGGCAAGCGGATCGCCGACGAGCCCCAGGCCGCCTGGCTCACCGAGACCAATGAGTCCCTGGTCGAGGAGCGGACCCGCTCCCTGGTCCGCACCGCCGCCGCCCAGCG
The DNA here is from genome assembly GCF_018883605.1 of Streptomyces niphimycinicus. Taxonomy (GTDB): domain Bacteria; phylum Actinomycetota; class Actinomycetes; order Streptomycetales; family Streptomycetaceae; genus Streptomyces; species Streptomyces niphimycinicus. The sequence goes on from NZ_JAHLEM010000018.1 coordinate 3,812, forward strand.
ACGGCTGCCGGTGCTGGTCCCGTACACCATCCCGCAGCGCGACTGCCAGCAGCTCAGCTCCGGCGGCGCCGGGGACACCGCCGCCTACGGGCGGTGGATCGAGGCCCTCACCCGGGGGATAGGGGGTGAGCGCGCCATCGTCATCCTGGAGCCGGACGCGCTCGCCCATATGAGCTGTCTCAAGCGGCGGCAGCAGAAGGAGCGGTTCGCGGCGCTGTCGCACGCGGCGCGGGCGCTCCAGCGGGGGGCGCCACGGGCCCGGGTCTACTACGACGCCGGGAACTCCGGCTGGCAGCCCGCGCGCACCATGGCCGATCGGCTGCGGCGCGCCGGTATCGATCGGTACGGGGACGGGATAGCGGTCAATGTCTCCAACTTCAACGCCACCGCCGACGAGGTGCGCTACGGACTCTCCGTGATCAGGGAGCTGCGCCGGCCCCGGCTGGGGGTCGTGGTGGACACCAGCCGCAATGGGGCGGGGCCCACGCGGAAGCACAGCTTCTGCGATCCGCCGGGCCGCAAGCTGGGCAGGCCGCCCACCGCCGCCACGGGCATCCCCGGCATCGACGCCTTCCTGTGGGTCAAGCAGCCGGGGCAGGCGGACGGCTGTGCCGCCGGTGCGGGCATGTTCCTGCCCGGGTACGCGTACCGGCTGACGCGCTGAAGCCCCTGCCCCGCTGCTCCCTCTGTCCTCCCTGCCCCTCTGACCTCCTCCAAGGCGCCGGTCACCCCGTGACCGGCGCCTTTCGCATGCCCTGAGCGCCCCGCACCGCCCCCCATATCGGACAGAACCCCCATAAAACGACCGAATTCGCCTACCTCAATTGAGGTAGGCGGAATTCGGTCGTTTGGTGTGCCCGGAATTCCTGCAATTGAGGTACGCAGATTTCAGTCAGCCGTACGGCGATTCGGGTCACGGTCACTGCCTAATGTCGGTGAGCGAAAGGACAAGCCACGAAGGAGCTCCCATCGATGCACAGAGTTCTCGTCGTGGAGCACCACCCACTGGTGTTGAGTGCTCTCGCCGATCTCGTTGTCGAGGAGCCCGGACTGGAGCTATCCGGAATTGCAGGGTCGGCCCGAGAAGCAATTTCTCTGGCCAACCACATGCAGCCGGATGTGGTGCTGATCGACGTGGATAAGCCTGGCCGGCAAGCGCAGCGGCTGGTCCGCCTGATCGGCGAACTCCTACCGTCCGCGCGGATTGTCCGGCTGACCGCAGTCTCCGACCCGCAGATGGAATGTCTGGAATCTCCGACGAACAACCCCAGCATCCTCAAGACCGCAGTACCCGAATTCCTCAGGAGCATCACCGAATGAATTCCCCCATGGACCAGAACAACGCCCCGACCACCGAGACCAAGCGCACGCCGCGCTCGCAGCGTCTCCGCTTCGGTATCGCCGCGGCCGTCGTCGCTGCTGCTGCCGTGGGTGGCACTGTCACCGCCTTCGCGGTGAACAACACCGATGGCCAGTCCGCCGCCACCACCACCTCCGCCGCCGGGGCCAAGGCCACCGGTGCGGGCGCCGAGGGTCCGCTGTCCACCAAGAAGGGCGACATCGTCGACTCCCACGGCAAGAAGGTCGTCCTGACCGGTGTGAACTGGTTCGGTTTCGAGACCGGTACCTACGCGCCGCACGGCCTGTGGACCCGTAACTGGGAGTCCATGCTGGACCAGATGGCCAAGCAGGGCTTCAACACCATGCGCCTGCCGTACTCGAACGAGATGTTCAAGTCGTCCGCCAAGCCCAACGGCATCGACTGGCACAAGAACCCCGATCTGAAGGGCCTCACCCCCCAGCAGATCATGGACAAGATCGTGAAGGGTGCCACCGACCGAGGCATCCGCGTGATCCTGGACCAGCACCGTCCTGACCAGTACGGCCAGAGTGAGCTGTGGTACTCGCAGAGCCTGAGCGAGAAGCAGTGGATGGACGACTGGGTCAAGCTGGCCAAGCGCTACAAGAACAACGACCGGGTGATCGGCGCCGACCTGCACAATGAGCCGCGTGGCCAGGCCACGTGGGGCGACGGCAACCCGAAGACCGACTGGCAGCTCGCCGCCACCAAGGCCGGTAACGCCATTCACAAGGTCAACAAGAACTGGCTGATCTTCGTCGAGGGTACGGACCGCCACAAGAACGAGCAGTTCTGGTGGGGCGGTGACCTCCAGGGTGTGAAGAAGCACCCGGTGAAGCTCGATGAGCCGAACAAGGTCGTCTACTCGGCCCACGACTACGGTCCGGGCGTCTACAACCAGAACTGGTTCATGGCGAAGGACTTCCCGAAGAACATGCCGGCCATCTGGGAGAAGCACTGGGCGTACATCAAGAAGCAGAACATCGCCCCGCTGCTGCTCGGTGAGTTCGGTGGTAAGAAGACCGCCGGTAAGAGCTCCGAGGCCGTGTGGCAGAACGCCCTGATGGACTACCTCAAGAAGCACCAGATCAGCTACACCTACTGGACCTGGAACCCGGACTCGGGCGACACCGGCGGTGTGCTGAAGAACGACTGGAAGACCATCGACCAGAACAAGATGAAGATGCTGGCCAAGTACCAGACGCCTCTCCTGGAGGCGAAGAAGGGGAAGTAATCGTCGGAGTGACCCCTTCGGTACACCGCCGATGACCACCTGGAGGTCATGGGCAGTGGGCAGCAGCGAGGGCCCGCAGGCAGCCGCCTGCGGGCCCTCGCCTTTTTCCCCGGCCGGAAGGGAAGCGGGTTTTCCCCGGCCGGAAGGGAAGCGGGTTTTTCCCGGCCGGAAGGGAAGCGGGGCGGACCCCCGGCGGGTTTCCCTCCCGGGCCGCGGACCGCGCCCGCGGACCGGCCCCCCACCCCCAGGGAGGCCGATGATGAAGCCCCATCCGGCGACCGGCCGGCTCTTCTTCCCCCTGATCGCGCTCGTCGTGATCGTGGCCGATCAGCTCAGCAAGGCGATGGCGCTGGCCGCCTGGAGCGACACCGTGGGGCCACAGGCCCGGTTCGGGCCGTTCTGCGCGCTGCTGGTGCGCAACACCGGCGTGGCCTTCGGCCTCGGCCACAGCAGGCCCGCGCTGATCGTCGTGATCACGCTCGCGGGCGCGGTGGCCACGCTGGGCGCGGCCGGTGCGGGGCTGCGGGTCCGCGGCCGGGGCGCGGCGCTTGGCCTGGGGCTGATCGCCGGGGGAGCGATGGGCAACGGCGCCGACCGGATGATCCGCTCGCCGGGCCCGCTGCGCGGCGCCGTCATCGACTGGATCACGCTGGACGCCCGCGGGCCGGTGTTCAACCTCGCCGATGTGGCCCTGGTCACCGGGACCCTGCTCACCGTGGCCCTGCTGCTGCGCAGAACCTCGCGCGAACGGGCCGTCGCGCTGCCCGGCGGGGGCATGGGGCCCGACCCGATCGTCAGCCTCCGGCCTTGTGCACCGCGCCCTGATCCGCGTCCCGATCCGACCCCGGCACCCTCCCTGGGACCGTCTCCGGCTCCGGCTCCGCCTCCGTCGGCACCGCCCCGGGCACCGTCTCCGTCCCCGGGACCGGCTCGGTCGGCGCCGCCTGTGCCCCCGGCTCCCGGCTCTCCCGCTCGGCGAGGGACTCCGCGAAGTCCCTGAGCCGGTCCAGCACCGCCTCGTCGGTCACCGCGCGGGCGGCCAGCGCCTCGCTGATGCGCTGGTAGACGGCGAGCTCCCGGGCGCAGCGGTGGCACTCGGCCACATGGGCCCGCACCCGGGCCGCGGCCGGCGCCTCCAGCTCCCCGTCCAGATACGACTGGAGCAGCGGCGCGCCCAGGGGACACCGCGCGCTCCGGAGATCTCCGGTGGTCTGCCTGGTTCGGGTGGTGCGTGTGGTCCGCCACCATGTCCATCTGCTCATGCGCCACCTCGCTCCGATTCCACTCCCGCGGCCAGCAACTGGTTCCGGATCCGCTTGCGCGCCCGGTGCAGCCTGCTCATCACCGTCCCCTTGGGGACGTCCAGCACCTGTGCGGCCTCCGCGTACGACAGCCCGTCCACATGCACCAGCCGCACCACCTGCTGGTCCCGCAGCGGAAGCGCCGTGAACGCGGCGTCCACGGCCTCGTCGAACGTCGTGTCGACCACCAGTTCCTCCGGTGTCGCGTCCCGGGCCGGGACCAGCCGCTCCAGTTCCGTATCCGGATCGTCGAGCAGCCGGGGCCGGCGCTGGCGGCGCCGGCTGACCTCCGCATGGCGCATGATCGTCAGCAGCCAGGCCCGTGGATGTCTCCCGTCAAAACGGCCGACTGCCCGGTACGCCCGTAGTAACGTGTCCTGCACGAGATCCTCGGCGTCGGCACGCTGGGTGGTCAGTGACATGGCCACGCGCAACAGCACCTCGACCTCGGGCAGCACATACTGAGCGAACATGCGCTGCTGATGGGCGTCCGGGTCAGCCACGGGGGTGCCTCCTCGGATCCGGACCCCCCGGGACGCGAAGCACGACATATCACACTCTGTGTAACATCTCGCTCACCGCGCCGCACGGGATGATCGGCGATCCGAGTGGCAGATCGGACGTAGAGGTGGCTCAGAGGCAGCGGTAGCTCAGACGTTCAGTCAGACGTTCAGGGAGACCAGGCGCTTTCCCTCGGCCGTACGGACCTCGAAGCGTTCGATGTCGGCACGCTTCATGCCCGCGCCGCCATGCGCCCACAGCGGATTTCTCGCCTCCGCCTTGGGACTGTCCTCGATCCCGTATCCCCACTCGGGCACGGACCAGGTCATCATCGTCTGCTCGTGGCCGTCCTTGGAGATCGCGATCAGGCTGCAATCCAGCGGACCCTTGAGGTTCTTCAGCCGCAGGACCGCGTCGGTGCCCCACATCTTGTCCTCCAGCGCGACCGCCGCGTTCACCTTGGTGTCCGGGTCGGTGCCCTGCACCTTGTCGGGCATCCCGGAGAAGAGGGCGCTCTCGCTGGGCGCGGCGCTCACGGAGCTGTCCGAGCCGCCGGAGGTGACCGCGATGGTGCCGACCGGACCGCCGACGATCAGCACGGCCGCCGCCGCGACCAGGTACAGTCCGCGCCGCCGCCGCTTGGCGCGGAAGGTGGCGACCTCGCCGACCATGCGCTGGAGCAGCGCCGGGCCGGGGCGTGCGGTGAGGGTCTCGATGGCGTTGGGAGTGGCGCTGAAGGCATGCGGTGTGTGGCCCGTGAGCTGGGTCCGTCCGGGGCTGCCGTGGATCCCGGGGATGTCGGCCGCCAGATCGGCCAGCAGGGGTTCCAGTCCGGTCAGCTCGTCGAGCTGCCGTCCGCACTGGTCGCAGCCGGCCAGATGCTCCTCGAAATAGCCGGCCTCCGCCTCGTCGAGCACGCCGAGCACATACGCGCCAACGGCGTCATGTCCCGAGTGGTGCGTCTGCGCTGTCATGCCGTTACTCCTCTCTCCTCGAGCGCGAGCTTCATCGAGCGCAGCGCGTAGAAGACCCGGGACCGTACCGTCCCGCTGGGTATGCCGAGGGTCTGGGCCGCCTCGCCCACGGTCCGGCCCTTGAAGTAGGTCTCGACCAGCACCTCGCGATGGGCGTCGCTGAGGTCCTGCATCGCGTCGGTCAGGGTCATGAGCCGCAGTGCACGGTCGATCTCGTCCTCCGCGGGCATGAGTTCCAACGGGGAGGGGTCGACCTCCTGCGGCCGGGCCTGCCGGCTGCGGTGTCCGTCGATCACGATCCGGCGGGCGACCGTGACCAGCCAGGGCCGGATGGAGCCGGTGGCCCGGGAGAGCTGGTCGGCGTTCCGCCAGGCGCGCACCAGGGTTTCCTGGACGACGTCCTCGGCGCGGTGCCGGTCGCCCGCGACCAGCCGCAGGACGAACGCGAGCAACGGCCCGGCGTGCTCCTGGTAGAGCGCGCGCATGAGGTGCTCGTCCGGCGTACCCCGCCGGGATCTTGACGGACGCTCATCGGCCACGGCGGCGTCGTCGTGCACCTGAACCTCCAGGACCTGACCTGAGTTGGACATCTACGGACGCTCCCGGTCTGAGCCCCGGGGGGGATCGGCGGCCATGTCGGCCTCTTCCCCCTTCACTACGCATGGGGGGAGGCAGCCGCTCAACGCGTCGCGAAGAAATTCCGATCAGGTGTCAGGGCCAGAGGGTGTCAGGGCCAGGGGATGTCAGGGCGCGGGCGGGTCGGTCAGGAGACCATCGCGTCCAGCAGCAGGGGCTGCACCTTGCCGTCGAGCATCGCGCCGAGCCCCTCGACCGCGCAGACGTCGGGGTGGTCGGCGATGTTCAGCGGCATACCGGTGGCCTCCCGCAGCATCGTGTCGAACCCGGGCAGCACCGCGCTCCCGCCGGCCAGCATGATGCCGCGGTCGGCGAGGTCGGCCACCAGGTCGGGCGGGCAGCGGCGCAGCACCGTGCCGATGGCGTCCAGCACTCCGGTGAGCGGGGTGCGGATGGCGCTCCGTACGCTCCCGACGTCGATCCGTACGGTCCGGGCGAGCCCGGTGGCCACGTCCCGGCCGTGCACCTCGGTGCTCGGCGCGGCGCCGTCCTCGCTGTTCTTGAGCAGCAGTTGCAGCGGGCGGACGGCCTGGCTGGGCAGCATCAGCGCATGCTCGTTGCGCAGATACTGGACGACCGCGTGGTCCACGGTCTCCCCGCCCACCGGCACCCGCTCGGCGGCCACGATCGAGCCCAGCGACAGGACCGCGACCTGGGTGGTGGCCGCGCCGCACACCACGATCATCGTCGCCTCGGGCCGTTCCACCGGCAGACCGCAGCCCACGGCGGCGGCGATCAGGGTGTCCACCAGCTCGACCCGCTTGGCGCCGATCCCGGTGAGCGTCTCCACGGCGGCGCGCTGGGCCAGCGGGTCGGCGTCGTGCTGCACGCAGACGGCGGCGCTCACCAGCGGGCGGCGCCGCCAGGCGCGCCGCAGCTTGTTGCCCAGCAGCAGCCGCAGCATCCGCTGGGCCATGTCGATGTCGACGACGGTGCCGCCCGAGACCGGTCGTACGACGCGGATGTGCTCGGGCGTCCGCCCGGTCATCCGCTCGGCCAGCGTGCCGACCGCGATCAGCCCGCCGGTGTGGGTGTTCACGGCGGCGACGGTCGGCTCGTCGACGATGAGCCCGGTACGCCTGAGGTAGACACGCGTTCTGGCCGCGCCGAGGTCGACGGCGATGGAGCAGCGGCGCAGTGCCTCGAGGCTGATGGTCATGGCAGGTCTCCCCTGTGGGCGGCGTGGCGGGCCGCCGCCCGGCGGCCCTCCGCTCTCATCGTGTGGGGACGATCAGGGCCGCTGCCTGCGGGGCTGAGCCGGTCGGGGGAGCGATTGCCCCCCGGGCCCGGTGCGGTGGGCCTTCGCG
>NZ_JAHLEM010000180.1 GCF_018883605.1 Streptomyces niphimycinicus
CTTGATAGCAGCTCCACGAGATCCCCAGCTCGAGCGACCGTGGCCAACATTACGGGAAACACGAAGAACCGCCCTCCACCAGGGCGGATGAGGTTTCCGGCAAGGGCAGAGGCGGCGCGCCTGCCCATTGCCGCTACCGACTCATTGCGTTCTCAGTTTGCGGCTCCCGGCTCGGTTCTTCGCGATGTTTCGGGTCTTCTTGGCGTTGCCTGACTCGGCGAGCAGGGCGAGTACCGCCGGCGACGTCGACTCCTCGGCGAGGACGCGCTGCATCCAGTCCGTGACCTTCGCCAACTCGGCCGGTGCCGGCACATGACCATCCTCGATGGACAGGTAGAACAGCCAGTCGTGGATGCGGCGGCGAATGAACTCGCGGAAAGCCTCCGTCTTGAGCTGGCCGATCTCTGGCAGTAGTTCGGCCGACCACTGCCGGAACTCGGCGGGACCGGTCGCCTTCATCGCGACACTGTCCACGAGGGCGACCACCGCCGTCTTGGACACCAACTCGACGGGGTCCCGCAGGATCGTGGCCACAATCGCGCGGTCTCGGTTGCGGCTCCGCGAGGAAGCGGTTACCGAGACGACGCGTTGGTACGCGGACGATCGGACGTGCTCGTCCGCGACGGCATCGTCGACGGCCACGTCGAGGATGCCCGCCCCCGCTAGCAACTCGGCCACATCGGAATGCAGTGTCATCGTTTCATCCCTTTTTGCGGGGTTGGTTTTTGGCGGCCTCGCGCTGCTCCCGTTCAGCCCGCTCCTCGGCCTGCGAGCACCCGACGACGACCCGAACGTCATCCCCCTGCCCGTCGGCGCGGTCAGGTGGGACCGGCCGGGCGGCGGACGACGGCCGAGCGCGGCGGCCACGCCTGCGGATCGAGGATGCCCAGTACATACGCCCGGCTGACCAGCGCCAGCCGGGTGGGTGCCGCCAGCAACTCCCGCAGCCGGCCGAGGTGGTAGTCCAGGGTCTGCCGAGAGAGCCGGAGCGAGGCGGCGATCTCGTTGTTGCCGTGCCCCGCGGACAGCAGGGTGAGGATGCGCAACTGCGCCGCGGTGAGCGGTGGCAGCGGCGGGTGCGGCAGGGTGTGGTGGGGCAGTACCGCCCAGACGCCGCGGGCCCGCCGTGAACCGCCGCTGACGGCGGTGAGCAGCACCCGGGCCCGCCACTCGTCGCCCCGCGCGTCGAGGAAGACCGCGGAGGTCTGGAACCGGCGCCAGCGCCGGTTCACCAGATCCCGCCAGGCGTGGCGCAGTCCGGCCAGATCGTCGGCGGGGGCCAGATAGCGGTGGGCGGGGCGGCCGAGCAGATCGGGCACACGGACCCGGAGGAGTTCCGCGGCCGATGCGCTGACCCGGCGTATCCGGCCGCCCGGCGAGAGCAGGGCGCAGGGCAGACCGCTGTGTTCGCTGAGCGCTTGGAGGTCCTCCTCGGCGGCGCGCCGCCGGCTCAGGGCGAGGGTGTGGTCGGTGATGTCGATGTAGATCCCGGCCACACAGGTTTGGCCACCCTCGGCCACCGGGAAGCGGTGGCCGACCGCGCGCCCGGGTGAGCCGTCGGGCCGGTGGTAGCCGATGGTGTGCCGTACCGGCTTGCCCGAGCTGAGCACCTGCCGGTCCAGGGTCTGGAAGGCAGCCACGTCCTCGGGGGCGTCGACATCGGTGACGCTGCTGCCGATCACGGTGTCGGGGGTGGTGCCGTACAGATGGGCGTAGGCGTGGTTGGCCCACAAATAGCGGCCTTGGGCGTCGCGGATGAACGCCGCGGCGGGCGCGAAGTCGGCGAAGTCGGTGAACGCGGCGTAGCCGTGGCGTCCGAGCTCCAGGGCGCTGATGTCCACCGCGAGCCCGCTGACCCCGCCCCGGCCGTCACCGGCCAGTCGGCCGGGACAGGAGGTGACGTCGAACAGCCGCCCGCCGAACCGGACCTGGCGGCGGTCGATCCCCGACTCCCGGCCCTCGGCGGCGGCCCCTTCCCGCGCGGCGTCGGCCGTGCCGCCGAGACTGTCGACGAACCGCTGTGCGGTGCCGGGGTCGTGGAAGGCACCCCCACCGCAGTTGACGATGCGCAGCCCCTCATCGGCTTCCCACCATGACACGGGCATGCGCTCGAGCAGCGTGCTCAGGCCCATATCGGATACCAGCCGCCTTTCCGGTCCGGCCTCCGGGCACATACCGCCGAAGGCATGGCCAAGGAATGCCCAGGCCCCGCGCTCACATGCGCCGTAACCAGCCGGAAGGCAAAAGGGGCCGAGAAGGGCTGAAACACATGCCCGACAGCCTCGCTCACCGTGAACACCTCGTGACACTCAGGCATTTGCCTGAGTGCCCACCCCCGATTCGGGGGGTAGGTGTCGTGCCCGGCTGGTTCGCTTGACGGGCCCGGAGCGCGGCGGATGTGCCGGCCCGCCGGTTTCGCTGAGCCATCGAGAAACTCTGAACCGAGGAGTCGTTATCTATGAGTAAGGTGCTGTTTGTCTACGCCAAGGGCGGGCCGCCGCTGGAATACGCGCTGTCCCGGGTCGCCACGAAGGCCGAAGTGCATCTGCTCGTGCTCAGTCCCCCTCCGCCCTCCGCCCACGAGGTGGTCACCCGGCTGTGCGCCTCGGTGGTCGCCCCCGTGGACACCGCGTCCCAGGACCTCGTCGCGCTCATCACCGCTCAGGCACAGGCCGTCGGCGCCGACGCGGTGTTCACGCCGTCCGAGTACGCCGTGGTGGCGGTGGCCGACGCCTGCGAGCGGCTGGGTCTCGCCGGGGCCGGTGCGCACTGCGTGCTGGCCCGGGACAAGCGGATGATGCGCCGCACCTGGGACGCGCACGGGGTGTCCCAGCCACGGTTCCGCTCCGTGGCCACCGAACGCGATCTGCACGAGGCCGCGGTCGAGCTCCCGTACCCGATGCTGATGAAGGCGGCCTGGAGCGCCGGGTCCACCGCCCATCAGATCCTGCGCGGCCCGGAGGACATCGCGCCGGCCTGGGCCCGGGCCCGTGAAGTGATGGAGGACTCCGCCCGCCAGGGTTACGCCGAGCTCCATGTGGCCGGGGCCGACGCGGACTTCCTGGTCGAGGAGATCGTGACAGGCACGGCCGGGGACTGGTTCGAGGAGCCGGGCTGGGGCGACTACGTCAGCGTCGAGGGCGTCGTGGCCGAGGGCGTCTATCACCCGGTGTGCCTGAGCGGACGGATGCCCACCGTCGAGCCGTTCACCGAGCGCGCCGGGATCACCCCCGCCCTGCTCCCCGAGGACGCCCAGCGCAAGGTGGTGGAGCTGGCGACGGCTGCCGTGGACGCGCTCGGCCTGCGCACCTGCGGCACCCACACCGAGATCAAGCTGGGCGCCGAAGGACGGATGTGGGTCATCGAGACCGCCGCCCGGTTCGGTGGCGCGATGACCGTCCCCCAGATCGAGGAGGTCTTCGGGGTGGACGTCATCGGCATGCTCATCGACCGGCTGCTCGGCCGCGAGGTCGACTGGCCCGATCCGGGGCCCGGTGCGGTGCTGGGCGCCGCGGACGCCAAGGGCGCGGCCGGCTCGCTGGTGGTGCTGGCCGTGGACGGCTCCGGCACCCCGTGGCCGGACCGGCGGCTGTGGGACTTCGACGCCGTCCGGCGCTCCGGACTGATCTCCACCGGGGCGCGGCTGACGAAGGTGGCCGAGCACTCGCTGCCGGACGGCACCCCGGTGCCGGTCTACGACCCGGCGGCGGGCGCGAACACCATGGCAGCGCTGTGTCTGCTGGTGGCCGACGATCCGGTCACGGTGATACGTGACTTCGAAAGGCTCAACGACGCCCTGCCCACCGCCCTGCCGCCCGTCCCGGCCACCGGGAGGCCGTGATGACCGGCATCCGCGCGTTTCCGAGCCCGGCCACCGCGCCCGGCACCGATGCCACCGTGGTCGGCGAGAACCTGTCGCTGCCGCTGTTCCGGTCGCTGTCCGGAGTGCTGGCCGGACACCCGTATCTGAAGGTGGTGGTCGACCGCACCGAGCACACCTGGCATCTGCTGGACACCGCCGTCCACCCCTTCCACGTCAACTATGTGGCCACCCGCATCCTCGGGATGGACCTGGACGAACTCGATGCCGGGCTGGACGCGTTCAACGCCTCGGTGTACACCGACCCCGGCCGCCGGTTCCTGCTCGGTGTGGTCTCGCTGCACGCCGACGAGGACTCTGAGGGCCGGGACCGGCCGTTCCTGGTGCTGGAGACCACCGAGGCCGACACCATGGACGGCCCCTTGCTCCAGGAGTTCTACGACTTCGTCCGGGAGCGGGTGGACGGGCGGCTGCCGTTGCTGCTGAAACCGGCCAACCACGGCCAGGAGGCGGCACTCGCCCCCGTGAGCGACGTACGGTTGCCGCGCATCCTCAGCCACGAGCTGTTCGTCAGCCGCCCCCGCACCCCGCTGAACATCGGGGAAGCCATCGGCCGGCTGCGCTGGTTCGCCTCGCTCGAGGAGTACCGCGCGCACGACGCGGACCTCGGCTGGTCGGACATCGTGGCCATGGACTGTCTGCCCGACGATGTGCCACGGGTGGCCGGATTCATCAACGCCGCCCCCATCACCCCGCTGTCCCACACCAATGTGCTGGCCTCCGGCTGGGGCATCCCGAACGCCATCGTGCGCGACATGGCCCGGCTGGTGGAGTCGGAGGAGCTGGACGGGGCGTGGGTGTGCTACCGGGTCCAGGACGACGGGGTGAGCCTGGTCCGGCTGCACGAGGTCCCGGAGCTGGCCGAGCCCGCGTGGCACCAGCAGCGGATCCGGCTGGAGCCGCCGCTGCTGGAGGACGTCCCCGTCCTGGAACTGCGCCGGCTGCGCCGCGACGACCGCGACCGCTACGGCACCAAGGCCGCCAACCTCGGTGAACTCCACCATGTGCTGGACAGCCGCACCGCCGATCTCACCGCCTTCTACGGCCGCGCCCGGCCGCCCCGGAAGGATCTGTACGGCCATCTCGCCTCCCGGCTGACCGCGTCCGCCGACCCCGAGGCGCTGCGCCGGGCGGCCTCGGAGTTCGTGGCGGCCACCGTCACCGCGCCCGACGGCGTGGCGCTGCCGTTCGCCCTCCAGCACCGCTTCCTGACCTCCTCGCCCGCTCTGCAACAGGGCATCGGCAAGCTGAAGATGGCACTGGAGCTGGGAGCCACCGATGTGCTGGACCCGCTGTGCCTGAGCCTCCAGCAGATGGTGCGCGGCACCCCCGTGCCGGAGGATGTGGCCGCGCGGATCACCGGCCCGTTCGCGGACCGGGTGTGCCGCAAGCGGCTGGTGGTGCGGTCCTCCTCCAATGCCGAGGACCTGCCCGGCTTTTCCGCCGCCGGGGTCTACGACTCCATCACCACGGTGCACGGCACGGACGAACTCCTCGACGCCGTACGGCAGGTGTGGGCCTCGCTGGTGTCGCCGCGCAGTGTCCGGCTCCGTCACGAGGCGGGCATCTCCCTGGACGACACCTACATGGGAGTCATCGTGCAGGAGTACACCCCGGCCGAGCTGGGCGGGGTGCTGGTCACCTGCAACCCCACGCGGCGCGAGGACTTCCGCAACGTCTACATCAACTGCACGCCCGGTTCGCCCGAGAGCGTCGTCGACGGCACCGCGCTGCCGTTGCAGTACCTCTACAACACCGTGGAGGGCGGGGGCCGCACCGTGGACCTCGGCTCGATGGTTGCGGACCTGCCGTCCTCGGCCCGGGCGCGGCTGGCGGATCTCGCGCTCACCGGGCGGCTGCTCCAGTCGCACTTCGCGGACGATCCGGACGATCCGCAGGACATCGAGTGGCTGATGGCCGAAGGGGGCGGTATCAAGCTGGTCCAGCTCCGCCCGTACGCGCTGTGAAGGGCCGTGTGCCGTTCCTCCGCCGCTCCCCGGCGCAGGGGCGGACCCCGCTCACGGCCGGGGCACGCCGGGTCATCGCCCTCAACAACGGTTTCCAGTTGCTGTTCAACCTGCTGTGGTGGATGCCGGTGTTCTACGCCTACCAGCGGCAGGCCGGGCTCTCGGACGCGCAGATCTTCGGCATCCAGTCCCTCTACTACATCGCGTTCTGCCTGTTCGAGATCCCGACCGGCCTGGTGGCCGACCGGATCGGCGCCCGCAACTGTCTGCGCGCGGGCGCCGTGGTGATGACCGCGGCGAACCTGGCCCCGGTCTTCTCCCCCGACTACACCGGTTTCCTGGTGCACTTCCTCGCCATCGCCGCGGGCCGTTCCCTGACCTCCGGGGCGGCCAGCGCCTACCTCTACGACGCGCTGCACACGGAGGGCGCGGACGACCACTATCTGCGCGCCGAGGGCACCGCGCGGGCGCTCGGGCTGGCCGCGAAGGTGGTGTGCTGGCCCCTGGTGGGACCCCTGATGGCGCTGTCCCGGCCCGCCCCGTACCTCCTCAGCGCGGTCAGCGCCGCGGCGTCACTGGCCTGTGCCATGGCCCTGCCCCGGCTGGTGGGCGCGGAGTCGGGCGAACGCCGGTCGGGGGCGTGGCGGGAGGCCGGGCGGGCGCTGCGCCGGCTGCGCGGCTCCCCGTGGCTGGCCCTGGTGATGGTGCAGGGCGTGGCGGTCTTCACGCTCTCCCGGATCTGCCAGGTGAACCTGTTCCAGCCGATCCTGATCGACCAGGGAATCCCGGAGTCCTCGCACGGCGGTGTGCTGGCGGCGGTGACGGTGGCCGAGGCCGTGGGCGCGGCCCGGCCGCAGTGGCTGGGCCGCAAGCTGCAACCGCTGACGATCGTGTCCGTCTTGAGCCTGGCGATGGCTGTGTCCCTGGCCGGGATCACCCGCGGCGGGCCGATGGCGGCGGTGGCGCTGCTCTGCCTGTTCTCGGCGGTCACCGGCTTCGCGTATCCGATCCAGCGCAAACTGGTGAACGACGCGGTGCCGCCCGGCGCTCCGCGCGCCACCCTGCTGTCGGTGGAGAGCATCATCGACCGCGCGGTGTGCGCCCTGGTGGCGGTGGCCGCGGGAGCGTACCTCTCGGCGGGCCGGATGGACGCGCTGCTGTGGCACAGCGCCGCCGTGACCGCTGCGGTGATGCTCGCGGTGCACCTGGCCGTGCTGATCGGACGGCCCCGGCGCCCCCGCCCACCACGGGCCGCCCGCGAGGAGTGTCAGGCGGCCGTCGGGCACGCACGAAGGTGATATCGGGCCGGTGAGGGCGTTCATGAAGCCGCCTGCTTGCCCTGCGGATCGCCCGCCAGCGCAAGCGCGCCGGCCGAGGCCGGTGCCACCATGTCGAGCGCCTGCTCCGGTGTCCGGGCCACGCGCAGGATGCCGGAGTCGCGCACGAAACCCCGTTTGTGGAGCCGCTCGACGTAGTTGAGCAAGGGCAGCCAGTCGTCGTCCACGTCCAAGAGCACGAGGGGACCGACGTCCTGCCCGAGTGCGGCCATGGACACCACTTCGAGCACCTCGTCGAGCGTGCCGTAGCCGCCCGGAAGCGCGACGAAGGCGTCCGCGCGGTCGATCATGACGCGCTTGCGTTCCAGGAGATCCTCCGTGAGTACTATCTGCTGTGGCGGCAGGTGGTCGTTCATCTCCTTGGCGCGCAAGAACTCCGGGATGACCCCGAGGATCGGCGCACCGCCCTCGGCGGCACCGCGCGCCACCGCGCCCATCAGGCCGGCCCCGCCCGCCCCGTAGACCAGCCGGTGGCCGCGGGCGGCCAAGCCGGCGCCGAGCTCGGTGGCGGCCTGGACGTACCGGTCCGACGGTCCCGTGGAGAAGCCACAGAAGACTCCGAGCGCCAGAGAGCTTTCAGAGGTATCCATAACTGAGCCAGCCTCCGTCGACGACCAGGGTCTGGCCGTTTATGTAGTCGGCCGCAGAGGAGGCCAGGAACAGGACGGGTCCGACGATGTCGTCCGGCCGGCCGCGCCGGCCGGAGGGGATGCGCCCGACGATGGCGTCCTCGTCGAGCGCGGCCGGATGCGGGGTCTCGATGCGGATCATGCCGGGGGCGACCGCGTTGACGTTGACGTTGCGCGCCGCCCACTCCACCCCGAGGCTGCGGGTGAGCTGGAGTACGCCGCCCTTGCTCGCGGCGTACAGCGCCCGTTCCGGGAAAGCGGTGTAGGACAACAGCGAGCAGAAGTTGACGACCTTGCCGTGGCCTTGCTCGAGCAGGTGCCTGCCGAAGATCTTGCAGGCCAGGAACGTGCCCATGACGTTGGTTTCCAGCAGGGTCCGCGCGGATTCCGCGGGAAACCCGGCAGTGGGCCCGAGATCGAAGACGCCTGCGGCATTGACGAGGACGTCCACGCCGCCGAACCTGTGGACCACCCGCTCGGCCGCCTCGCCCAGCGCCGCCTCGTCCGCGACATCCACGGCCACGGCCACGCTCTCGGCGCCGAGTTCCTCGATCTCGCCCGCCACCGACTCCACCTGGGACCCGGTGCGGGCCAGCACCGCGACCCGCGCACCGCGGGCAGCGAAGCCGAGGGCGACGGCACGCCCGATGCCCCGGCCACCGCCGGTGACCACGACCCGCATCAGCGCGCCCGGAACTCGCCGAACCAGTGCAACTGGTCCGGCTTGGAGCGGGTGGGCACGTTGCGGTACACGTACAGCGCCACGCACTCGAACCGGTCGGCGGTGAACGTGCTGAGGATCTCCTCACTGGTGATCCGGCGCGGGCCGGTACCGGCCACCATCTTGTCGGAGAAGGAGTTCAGCAGGAACAGGCCGCCGGGCCCCAGTAGGCGGTGCACCTCGTCGGCGTAGCGCGACCTGGCGTCGTCACGCATGTTGTGGAACACGAAGGAGTCGGTGACGACGTCGGCCGAGGAGTCCGGCAGCGGGACGTCGAGCACGTCGCCCTGGATGAACTCCGCTTCGGCGCCGGCCAGTTCGGCCCAGCGGGTGGCCCGGGCGACGGCGTCCGGAGACAGGTCGACGCCGGTGACGTCCAGGCCCTGCACGGACAGAAAGACCGCGTCGACGCCGGGGCCGCTGCCCAGGTCGATCAGGCGCTGACCCGGTTTGAGCGTGCCGTCGATCACCCGCTTGATCAGCTCCAGGCCGGGGGAGGCGTTGAACCAGGAGAGCTTGGCCAGCGATTCGTCGGCGTAGACGGAGGAAAACGTGTCGGTCCAGCTCTGTGTGAAGGCAGTCATCGGGTGACCTCCTGGGTCGGGCCGCTGAGCACAGTGGCGGTGTCCTCGGTGACGAGGCGGACGTAACCGGGTACGGCCGGGATCCGGTCCTCAGGCATGGTGAGGACGACGCGGTCCTCGGAACGGGAGACGACGGCGAATCCCGCGAATCGGTAGGTGACGAGCATCTGCCGGTTCCGGTCAGTGGGCCGGAAGTGGGCGACGGTGCGGGCACCGTGCGCGGCGGCGGTGCGGGCCAGCGCCGCGATGAGCGCGGTGCCGACGTTGCGGCCCATGACCCGGCAGGACATCAGCAGCAGCCGGATCGTCCAGTCGGGACCGGTGGACAGCACGGCCAGCCCGATGGTGCCGTAGGTGCCGAAGCGGTCGTCGAGTTCGGCGACGATCACCCGGTGGCCGGGGTCCCGCACCAGCTCGGCCAGCTCGTCCCGGTCGAAGGTGATGCCGGTGGTGTTGAGCTGGTGGGTGCGCCGGGTCAGCTCCGCCGCGCGGTCCAGATCGCCCTCGGTCGCGTTGCGCACCCGCAACGTCATGCCCAGCGAGGACAGGAACTCCTCGGCCGGGCCCTGGAACCTCTCCTCGTGCCCGCGGCGGCGGCCCTCGGCCTGGTACATCTCCCGGCGGCGGGCGGCGTCGGCGGTCACCTGCCGCGGCAGGACCCGGCCGCCGGCGACCAGTTCGTGCAGCCTCTCCCGCGTCACGCAGCGGACTTCGGGCAGTTCCCTGGCCACCTCGGCACGTTCGAACTCCGAGTCGTCGACGAACAGCACGCTGTCGGCGCCGATGTTGAGCACGTCCAGCAGCGTGCGCAGCGATGCGGATTTGGCCGACCAGCCGAGCTGCGGGTGCAGGAAGTACTTGTCGAGCCCGAAGCCGCGGAGCCGGTCCCGGGCGGGGCCGGGCTCGTTGCGGCTGGCGACGGACTGGAGGATGCCGTGCTCGTCCAGGACGCGCACGAGGGTGCGGTTGGCGTCGGGAACGTGGAGTTCGTCGCCCTCCAGGAGCGTGCCGTCCCAGAGGGTGTCGTCCAGGTCCCAGACCACGCACTTGACGGTGTTCTCGGCCGGGGCCGGGGTCATCGCTGCTTTCCTTTCCCCGCGGCGCCCTGGTCGCGCAGCAGCGCGGTGGCCACGATGTCCTGGAGCACCTCGGTGGGTCCCTCGATCACCTCGTGCACCCGGGCCGCGGCCACCAGCCGGCCCAGCGGATGGTTCTCGGTCTGGCCCTCGGCGCCCAGCAGGCGCGAGGCAGTGGCGGTCACGCCGCTGGCCGCCCGGGAGGCCAGCAGCTTGGCGCGGGCGGCGGTCACCGCCGCCGTCGGCGTGCGGTCCTCGACCTCCTGCGCCGCCGACCGCACGTAGTGGATCGCGGACTCGGTGGCGAGGGCGGCATCGGCGAGCAGCCCGCGCACCAACTGGTGGTCCCCGAGCACGCGGTCCCCCGTGGAGCGGGTGGCCGCGTGGCCGACGGCCAGGTCGAGCGCGGCCTGTGCGATGCCCGTCGCCCCCGCCGCGACGCAGAGCCGGCCCAGGGTCAGGCACGACGTCGCGACGAACGGGATGCCGGTGCCCGGTCGCCCCACCACACGGGCGGCGGGGGCGGTCGCCCCGTCGAAGGTGACGCGGGCCAGCCGCGCGGCCCGCAGGCCCGCGGTACGGGGTTCGGGCTCGACCCGAACCGCACTGCCCGCGTCCACCAGCGCGCAACTGTCCAGGCCCGCGGTGAGGCCGAAGACGAGGTAGGCGTCGGCGATCTGGCCGAAGGACAGCCAGCGCTTCACCCCGGTGACGCGCAGGGTGTCGCCATCCCGGTCGATCCTGGTGGTCAGTGCCCCGGCGTCGGCTCCGCCGCCGGTCTCGGTGAGGGCGAAGGCGGCGAGCACCCGGCCGGTGGCCAGCTCGGGCAGGAACGCGTCGCGGGTCTCCCGCACCGCCCAGCGGCGCAGGGCGTGACAGACCATGGCGTGGACCACCAGCAGGCTGTGCAGGCTGGGCGAGGCGGCGGCCACCAGCCGGTGCACCTCGGTCACGTCCACCAGCGGGAGATCGCTGCCGTGGTGCGCGGTGCCGACGGTCATGCCGAGCAGTCCGTGCCCGGCCAGGCGCTCGACGTCCTCGCGCGGGACGGCGCCCGCCCGTTCCCAGGCCGTGGCCCGGTCGGCGAACCGCTCGCCCCGCAGCACGTCGAGGACCGCTTCCGGCGCAGTGGTGCTCACACCGCCACCCGGCGGGTGACCAGGGCGGCCAGTCCCCGCACGGAGTCGAAGTTGAGCAGTTCCAGGTCCTCGTCGGTCACCTCGACGTGGAAGGTGCGCTCGACGAAGTCGACCATCTGGACCGCGGCGATCGAGTCCAGGACGCCCCCGGAGATCAGCGGCCAGTCGTCCTCGATGTCCGGGTGGCCACTGAGCCGGGCGATGAACTCCCGCACCACGGCGGCGATTTCCTCGTTCGTGGGCGTGCTCTGAGCAGTCATCCTGTCAGCTCCCGTCGTAGGAGTAGAAACCGCGGCCGCTCTTGGCCCCGGTCCGGCCCTCGTCGACCATCCGGCGCAGGTGCGGGTGGGCGGCGAACTCGGTGCTCCCGTAGTGCTCGTGCAGGACGTCGAGCGTGCGCACGACCGTGTCGAGGCCGATCAGGTCGGCGGTGCGCAGCGGCCCGGAGGTGTGGCCGAGGCAGCCCTTGAACAGCTCGTCGACCTGGTTCGGGGTGGCGACACCGTCCGCGACGACGGCGGCCGCGAGGTTGACCACCGGCATCAGCACGCGGTTGATGACGAAGCCGGGGGCGTCGTTGACCACGACGGAGCGCTTGCCCATGCGACCCAGCAGGTCCCGGGCCGCGGCCAGCGCGGTGTCCGAAGTGGACGGGGCGCGGACGACCTCGACCATGTCGATGCGGTCGACCGGGTTCATGAAGTGCACGCCGACCACGCGGCCGGGGTCGGCAAGGCACTGCGCCAGCCGGGCGATGGGGATGGCGGAGGTGTTGGCGGCGATGGTCACGCCGGGCGCCAGCGCCTTGTCCAGCAACGGGTACAGCTCGCGCTTGCCCGGTTCCGATTCGGTGGTGTTCTCCACCACGAACCCGGCGCCGGCCACGTCGGCCAGGTCGGTGCTGGAGCGGATGTCCAGCGGCCGCGGTCCCCGGCCGCCCAGCAGCGCGGCCAGCCGCTCGTGCCGCCGGACGGCCGCGCGGGCCGCGTTAAGTGCGGCGGTATCGGTGTCGACGAGGGTGACGGCGTAGCCTGCCGCCGCGGCGGCGTGGGCGACGCTGGAGCCGATGACACCGGCTCCGATCACTCCGAGCGTGGGTGCGCTCATGACACTGGGCTCCCGTGGTCGAGGGGTTCCGGTTCGTGCTCGGTGGCGGCGAGCCAGTCCTGGATCTCGCGCGTCATGCCGCCGAGGGTCGCGGAGGCGAAGACGACGGAGGAGGGCACGGCCCGTCCGGTGAGTTCCTTGAGGCCCGCGATCAGGTGCACGCCCATCAGGGAGTCGCCACCGAGGTGGAAGAAGTGGTCGTCGGGGTGGACTTGGCGCAGTCCGAGCAGGACCCGGAAGCGGTGGGCCAGGAACTGCCCGACGGTGGATCCGGGTGCCTCCTCCGGCGGCGCCGGCGCGGGGGTCTCGGCTACCAGCTCGGCCTGCCGCGCCGTGGCAGGCGCCGGCCAGGGACCGGCAGGCGGCTCGGTGTCGGGCAGGTACCGGCGGCGCTGCAGGGCGCGCGGGGGCAGACCGGCCCGGCGCGCCGGGGCACGGCGCAGGCGTGGCCAGTCGGCCTCGACCCCATGGGCCCACAGTGCTCCCAGTGCCTCCAGCAGGATCTGCCGGTCGCCGGCGTTCTCGTAGGACTGCCGCACGGTGCGCACGCACACGGCGTCCGGGTCGGCCTGGGCGATCCAGGGACGGGCGGTGCCCGGTCCCACCTCGACCAGGACCCGGTGCCGGGACAGGACCAGCCCGGCCGCCGCGCGGAACCGCACCCGGCTGACCATGTGGTCACGCCAGTAGCCGGGTTCGGGTACCTCCCCGTCCAGCCACGCGCCGAGCACGCTCGAAGCGATGGGGATGCGGGCCGGCGCCAGGTCCACATGGCGCAGATCCTCGCCGAGCAGGGCGGCGGCGCCCGCCAACTGCGGTGTGTGGAAGGGATGCTTGGTGTCCACGGGCAAGGTGGTGAACCCCGCGGCACGCAGCCGGCCGGCCAGCGTCGACACGGCTTTTGGCCGGCCGGAGAACACGCAGTGGCCCGGCCCGTTCTCGGCCGCGATCCAGGTGTCCGCCACGGCGTAGCGCTCCACCTCCTCCGCGGCGGCGAGCACGCTGAGCATGGCGCCCGGCCCGGCGGTCCCGACCAGGTCGGCCCGGCGGGCGACGGCGGCCATCGCGTCCTTCGGTCCGACGACCCCGGCCAGCACGGCCGCCACCCATTCCCCCAGGCTGTGGCCCAGCAGCGCGGCCGGGCGGATCCCGAGGTCCATGAGCGTGCGGGCCATGGCGTGTTCCATGCAGAACAGCGAAAGGTGCACCTCGCGCAGTTCCCGGGGCGCGGGCGCCGAGCCGCCGCGCCGCAGCAGGGCGCGCAGATCCACGCGGTCGCCCTGGCGGTCCGGCCGGGCCGGCTCGGTGGCGAACGACCGGCCCACGGCACCGTCGGTCAGCGTGTCCGCCACGGCCACGACGGCCTGGAGGTTGCGGGCGAACAGCGGTTCCGTGCGGGCCAGTTCGGCGCCCATGCCCGGGTAGTGACTGCCGATGCCCGGCAGCACGAACACGACCTCGGGGGCGTCGGCTGTGGCGTGGCCGCGCTGGATTCGCAGCCGGTCGCCGCCGAACGCCGCGGCCACCTCGTCGGGGGAGCGCACCACGGCGTAGGCACGATGCGGATAGCGGTGGCGTGCGGTCTGGGTCGTCCACGCCGCGTCAGCGATCCGCGAAGGGTTCTCGCCCAAGTGGTCGCGCAGAGCGGCCAGGTCGACGTCCAGGGTGTCCGGGTGGTGGCTGGACAGCAGCAGCAACTCGGGATCCCGCGAAGGCGGCGTCACCGGTGCGGCGGGCGCTTCCTCCAGTACCACGTGGCAGTTCGTGCCGCCCAGGCCGAAGGCACTCACCCCGGCCCGCCGGGGCCGGCCGGGCACCGCGGGCCAGTCCAGGGCCTCGCCCAGCGGCCGCAGCGGGCCGGACCG